>CAZJKS010000012.1:0-17853 GCA_964546695.1 uncultured Muribaculaceae bacterium
GAAGAAGGAAAAATAGAAATTGCTAAAAATTTTCTTAAAGATGGTATATCTATAGAAGTAGTTTCTAAAAATACAGGACTAAGCATTGATGAATTAAAAAAACTAATTGATAAAAAACATAATAGTTAGCTATTAAAAACTGATAGTTTATTTTATCAGTTTTTTGATGTATTTATTTAAGTTTTACTGTATAATAAATGTAGTAACAAGGGAGCGAATGAATGTAATTGGAGGTGAGTTATGAGTATATATGATTTAACAATAGAGGAGTTAGAAGAGTATTTTATAAATAATAATTTAAAAAAATACCAAGCCCAAGAACTTTTTTCATGGTTATATAATAAAGATAAAAGAATTACATCTTTTGATCAAGTTACAAATATAAAAAAAGATACAAGAGAAAAACTAAAACAAGACTTTACTATTTCTAGTATTTCTATCGTTACTAAAGAAAAAGCTAAAGATGTAGAAAAATATTTATTTAGACTTAATGATAAGGAACATATTGAAGCTGTATTAATGCATCATGATTATGGTATTAGTCTTTGTATTTCTAGCCAAGTAGGATGTAATATGAGCTGTACTTTTTGTGAATCTGGAAGAAGAAAGAAAGTACGTAATTTAACCCCAGGAGAAATGGTTGAACAAATACTTAAAATAGAAAAAGATACTAATACTAGAATAAGTCATGTTGTTATTATGGGAATAGGAGAACCTTTTGATAATTATGATAATGTTTGTAAGTTCATCAAAATAATAAATCACTCTAAAGGTCTTAATATAGGTGCAAGACATATAACTGTTTCAACTTGTGGATTAATCCCAAAAATATTAGAGTTTAGTGAGTTTCCTTATCAAGTAAATCTTGCGATTAGTCTACATGCTTCTAATGATGAGCTAAGAAAAAAACTTATGCCTATTGCTAAAGTCTATCCTCTAGATGAGTTAATGAAAGCAGTTAAAATATATATAAAGAAAACTAATAGACGTATAACCTTTGAATATATTATGTTAGATGGAATTAATGATAGTATAGATGATGCCTTAAAATTAGTTCATCTTTTAAAAGGAATTAATGCTTATGTTAATATAATCCCTTATAATGAAACGAAAACTTTACAGTATAAACGAAGTAAACCTTTAACAATTGCTAAATTTTATGATATACTAAAAACAAACAATATTACAGTTACAATTAGGCGAGAATTTGGCAGTGTTATTAGTGCTGCCTGTGGACAGCTTAGAAGTAAGAAGGAGGAAATATGAAATCGTTTTATTTAACTGATGCAGGAAAAGTTAGAGATCATAATGAAGACAGTGTCTTAATTGTACATAACAGTAATAATGATATATTAATGGCTATTGCTGATGGCATGGGAGGTCATTCTGCTGGTGAAGTAGCATCATCTATTGCTATTACTCATTTAGCGAAAGATTTTAATGAAAATTTTCATAATATGAGTAAGATGGATGCTGTTAATTTTTTAAGAGATAGTGTTAATGAAATAAATGATAGTATATTTAGACATGAAAAAACTCATCCTGAAAGTAAAGGGATGGGAACAACACTAGTTGTCGCTATTATAACTAAAGATTATATTTTATTTGGTAATATTGGTGATTCTTCAGGTTTTGTTATTAAAGAAGGAAAACTACATAAAGTAACTTATGATCATACTTTAGTTAACTTACTAGTTTCTGCTGGAGAATTAACTAAAGAAGAAGCTAAAGACCATCCTAAGAAAAATGTCTTAATGAAAGCATTAGGTGCTAATGACCCTATTGATATAGATATCTTTGATTGTGATATGGAAATAGATAGTATTCTCTTAGCAAGTGATGGACTTACTAATATGGTAGATGAAGAAGCAATTGAAAAAGTTTTAACTGGAGAAGGAGATATCGAAGATAAAGTTATAAAGTTAATAAGAAAAGCTAACAATAGAGGTGGTACTGATAACATATCAGTAGCTTACTTAATTTTAGGAGAAGGTGAAGAATAATGGTTACAAAGGGGCAAAAAATTAATGATCGTTATGAAATAATTAAATCAATTGGCGAAGGTGGTATGGCTAATGTTTATCTTGCATATGATACTATACTTGATAGAAATGTAGCAATAAAAGTATTAAGAGGAGACTTAGCTAATGATGAAAAATTCGTAAGAAGATTTCAACGCGAAGCTTTATCTGCTTCAAGTCTTTCCCATCCTAATATAGTTGCTATGTATGATGTTGGAGAGGATAATGGACTTTATTATATTGTTATGGAGTATGTAGAAGGTAAAACTCTAAAGCAACTTCTTAAGAAAAGAGGAAGTCTAACTTTATCTGAAGCAATAGATATCATGTTACAACTAACAGATGGAATGGCTCATGCCCATGATTCTTATATTGTTCATCGTGATTTAAAACCTCAAAATATTATGATACAAGATGATGGACAAATTAAAATAACAGATTTTGGTATTGCTATGGCTTTAAATTCTACTCAATTAACCCAAACAAACTCTGTTATGGGCTCAGTTCACTATCTTCCTCCTGAACAAGCAGCTGGTAAAGGTGCTACTATAAAAAGTGATATTTATTCAATGGGAATTATCTTTTATGAATTATTAACAGGAGAACTTCCTTTCAAAGGTGATAGTGCTGTTGAAATAGCTTTAAAACAAATGAAAGAACCTCTTCCAGATGTTCATAAGCTAAATAACGATATACCTCAAAGTATTGAAAATACTATTCTAAAATCAACTGCTAAAAATCCTAAAAATAGATATGATGATGCTAAAAGTATGCATAATGATTTATTGACAGCTTTAAATGATGATAGAATAAACGAAGAACCATACGTTTATCCTTATCCTGAAAATGAAGTAGATGAAACTACTAAAGTAATGAAACCAATCAGTGATGAAAATGAAGGGATTGCCACTCCTATTACTGATGATGGAACTAAAAAGTCAAAGAAAATATTAATAGCTTTAGCAATTATCGCAGGAGTAATTATTATTGCCCTTGTTGTTGTCTTCTTTGTTGTTCCTGCCCTAACAGCAGAAGATGATGTTGAAGTACCCGATGTTAGTGGTATGACTGTAAGAAGGGCAACTAATGAATTAGAAGATGCTGGTCTTACAGTAAATAGTGAAATAAAAGAAGTGTCAAGTGATGAAGTAGAAGAAGATAGAGTAGTTAGAACTAATCCTAAAAGTGGTAAGACAGTTAAAGAAGGAACAGAAGTAACTTTATATGTATCAACAGGAGTAGAAACTTTTACTATTGAAAATTATGTAAATATGGATGTAAATGAAGCGACGACACTATTAGAAGACTTAGGACTTGAAGTTACTATTCAAAGAATAAATCCTGACTCATCTACTTGTTCTGCTATAGGTCAAAACTTAGTTATTTCTCAATCACTTGATGCTGGTAGTGAAGTAGAAAGTGGGGATTCAATAACATTGACAACCCTTGCAAGTATAACTTTCCCTGATTGGTATTTATCAACAGAAGATGTTGTTACCACTTGGGCTAATAATGCTTGTGTATCAGTAACAACTGAATATGAAAATACCTCAAATAGTGAGTTAGCAAATAAAGTAATAAGTCAATCACGACCAAGTGGTTCAACCGTTAAAAATAATGATAGTGTAACCATTACTATAGGTAGATATACCCCTTCTGATACTGAAGATAATGATACTACTAGTACTGATGTAACAACAGAACAAGACACTAATGATGAGGATGAGTAAATAAAATGCAAGGACAAATTATTAAAATAAGTAGTAATAGACATATTGTTTCTAGTAATAATAAAACATATAATACTATTCCAAGAGGAAAATTTAGAAAAGATAAATTAATACCTAAAGTAGGGGACTATGTAGTCTTTGATGATAAAAGCCTAGTAATAGAAAAAGTATTACCTCGTAAAAATACTTTTAATAGACCTATGGTAAGTAATATAGATAGAGCTTTTATTGTTACAAGTCTTATTAATCCTCTTTTTTCTTTAAATCTATTAGATAAGTTTATTACTCATATGGAACTTAATAATATAGATATTGTTATCTGTCTTACTAAAGTAGATTTAATAAGTAAAGAAGAATATGAAAAAATAAAAGAAGTAATGGCATATTATACTAATATAGGCTATAAAGTTCTAACTAATAAAGAGCTTGATAAAATAAAAGAATTAATTAAAGATAAAACCGTTGTTTTTATAGGTCAAACAGGAGCAGGGAAAAGTACTCTTTTAAATAAATTAAATCCTAACTGGAACTTAAAAACAGGAGAAATCTCCCTTGCTCTTGGTAGAGGACGTCATACTACTAGAAATGTTGAATTATATAGCTTTCTAGATGGTAAAGTCTTAGATACACCAGGTTTTTCAGCTTTAGATCTTTCTATTTATAAAAAAGATGATATAAAATATGCTTTTAAAGAATTTTCTAATTATCAATGTCCTTTTAAAGACTGTAGCCATACTAAAGAAAAAGAATGTATGATAAGAAAAACCGTAGATGATGGAAAAATTCTTAAAAGCAGATATGATAATTACTTAAAATTTTATGAGGAGGCGACTTAAATGATTAGTGCATCATATCTAGGTAGTGAAAATATACCAAATACTTTAACAAAACTTAATAATACAGATATAGACTTTATTCACGTAGATGTTATGGATGGCAAGTATGTAGAAAATAAGTCTTTACCTTTTAAAGAAATGAGACATATATATAAATATACAGATAAAAGACTAGATGTTCATTTAATGGTTTTAAATCCTAGTAAATATATAAGTGATTATGCTAGTTTAAATACAGAGTATATAACAATACACCTAGATACTTTAGAAAATACTTTAAGTAATTTAAAACTAATAAAAAGTTATGGTATAAAAACAGGAATAGCCTTAAATCCTGATGATAAAGTATCATCTATAATACCATATTTACCATATTTAGATTTAATATTGGTAATGGGAGTTATCCCTGGTAGAGGGGGACAAAAATTTATTGATAGTACAATACCTAAACTAAAAGAATTAAAAGTCCTTAAAAAAGAGTATCGAAATTTCAATTTTAAAATAAGTATAGATGGTGGTATTAATAATATAGTTGCTAAAAAAATATATAAACTAACAGATATTATTGTAAGTGGTAATTATATAACTAGTAGTGATAATTATCAAAAACAAATTAATAGTTTACGTTTTAAAAGTTAGATGTTATAATTTATATAGAGTAGGAGGGGACATTATGGATAATAATAATGATAATAATGATAAGAGTAAAGAAACTAATGAAGTAGAAAGTAGTGTAAATTCTACCCCACAAAATAGCGAACCTCAAGTAGTTGAAGTAACTAATACTAAAGAAGTAGAAGAAAAACCAAGTAATGTAGAAAATAATAATAATAATGATACTACTAATGTAGTTCCTACTTCAGTTGAGTTAGAAACAAATACTACTGGTAAAAAAAAGAAAGGAAGTTCTATATTTTTGATATTATTAATGGTAATTCTTTTTGCCTTTGTTTTCTTCTTACCTGAAATTACTGCTTATATAACTGATTATATGAATCAAAAGTCTGGAGTTACTGATTTAAAGAGTGGAACTATGTCTTGTACTTTTAGTAATTCAACTGAGAATGTAAATTATTCATATGACTTTACTTTTACCTATACAGAAAACAAGTTGAAAAGCAGTAGTATGACTACAACTAGTAGACTAACAGATAGTGCTACAGATACTTCTATTTTAACAGAAAAAGAAAGTTCTTGTGAGTTTTTAAGAACAGTTTTAGAAGAAAATGATATTGGTATGAGTGCAAGTTGTAGTGTTAGTGCTACAGTACAAATAACAACTCAAGATATAGATTATGAAGAATTAGATATGGATTTTATTACTAATAACATTACAGAGTTTGAAGGATTCTATCCAGAGTATGAATTAGATGAAAGTATAACTATTATTGAAAATGAGTTAGAAAATCTTGGGTACACTTGTGAAAGAAATGAAAAATAATAGAAGAAGTATAAAGGCTACTAGACTTTATGCTTTTTTTGTATATGTTTAATGATATTGTAAGTTTATAAACTTTTAATATTTGACACTAAGTATGTAAATTTCTTGAATTTACTTCGTTTTTTTGATAAAATTAACGTTGAAAAGAATAGATAAGGGCAAAAGATTAAGTAAACTTTTGTATCTTTTTTTTGAAAACATAAAGGATGTGAAATAATGGCAATTAAATATGATGATGATTCAATAAAAATATTAGAAGGATTAGAAGCAGTAAGAAAAAGACCGGGTATGTATATAGGTTCTACTGATAAAAGAGGACTTCACCATTTAGTATGGGAAATAGTTGATAATTCTATAGATGAAGCGATTAATGGATATGGAAAACATATTGTTATAACAATTCATTCTGATAAAAGTGTTAGTGTAAGTGATGAAGGTAGAGGTGTTCCTGTTGGTATGCATGCATCAGGTAAACCCACACCTGAAGTTATTTATACAGTACTTCATGCTGGAGGTAAATTTGAAGAAGCAGGATATAAAGTATCAGGTGGACTTCATGGAGTTGGTGGTAGTGTAGTTAATGCTTTATCTAAATGGATGGAAGTAACAATAAGAAGAGATAAAGGAGAGTACTTTATTCGCTTTAAAAATGGAGGTAAAGTAGATAAACATTTAAAGAAAATTGGTACTACTAATAAAACAGGAACAACAGTTAGATTCATGCCAGACTCTGATATATTTTCTACAACTAACTTCTCTTATACAACTATATGTGAAAGAATGCAAGAATCTGCTTTTCTTCTTAAGGGATTAACTATTGAAGTACATGATGAAGAAGATGATAGACATGCTAAGTTTTGTTATGAAACAGGATTAGTTGCTTTCGTAGAATACTTAAATGAAGATAAGACTACCCTACATAATGTTGTAGATTTTGAAGGTGTTAAAAATAAAATAGATGTAGAAATTGCTATGCAGTATACTGATACATATCAAGAGAATATTGTATCCTTCGTCAACAACGTTAAAACTAGTGATGGAGGTACTCATGAAGTTGGTTTTAAAACTGCTCTAACTCGTGTATTTAATGATTATGCTAAGGCTAATGGCTTTATTAAAGGTAAAGAAAAAGCTCTTGAAGGTAGTGATGTTAGAGAAGGTTTAACTGCTGTTATTTCCCTAAAAATACCGGAAGATTTATTACAATTTGAAGGACAGACTAAAGGAAAACTTGGAACACCTCAGGCTAGAACTATAGTAGATTCTATTGTTACAGAAAAACTACAGTTTTATTTAGAAGAAAATAAAGCTATCGCAACAGAAATTATTAATAAATCATTAAAAAGTAAAATAGCAAGAGAAGCAGCTAGAAAAGCAAGAGAAGAAGCACGTAAGGGTAAAAGTAAAAATCCAAAAGAAAGAGCTTTATCAGGTAAACTAACTCCTGCTCAATCAAAAGATAAGACTAAAAAAGAATTATTCCTAGTAGAAGGAGACTCTGCAGGAGGTTCTGCAAAACAAGGAAGAGATAGAAAATATCAAGCTATTCTTCCTTTGCGTGGTAAAGTCTTAAATACAGAAAAAGCTAAAGTAGAAGATATTTTAAAGAACGAAGAGATTAATACCATGATTTATACAATAGGAGCAGGTTATGGAGCTAACTTTGATATAAATGATTGTGAATATAATAAAGTAATTATCATGAGCGATGCTGATGAAGATGGAGGACATATTCAGTGCCTACTTCTAACATTTTTTTATCGTTATATGAGACCATTAATAGAAGATGGTAGACTTTATGTAGCACTTCCACCACTATTTAAAATTCAAAGCGGTAAGAATATAGACTATGCTTATACTGTAGAAGAGATGAAAGAAAAGTCTAAAGGTAAAAAATGTGAAATTCAAAGATATAAAGGTCTTGGTGAGATGAATGCTGATCAATTATGTGAAACTACTATGAAACCAGGAACAAGAACTTTAATTAGGGTTAAAATAGAAGATGCTCAACTAGCAGAAAAACGTGTCTCTGTTCTTATGGGAGATGATGTCGCTCCTCGTAAAGAGTGGATAGATGAAAATGTTGAGTTTACTTTAGAAGATGATTATAAGATATAGGAGAGTAATAAAATGGCAAAGAAAACTGAAACTAAAGAAGTATTAGAACGTATTTGGGATTATACTCTTGAAGATATAATGGGGGAGCGTTTTGGAAGTTATTCTAAATACATTATTCAAGAACGTGCTATTCCTGATGCTAGAGATGGATTAAAACCTGTACAAAGAAGAATTCTTTATTCTATGTATAAAGAGAAAAATACTTATGATAAAGGATATCGTAAAAGTGCTAAAACTGTAGGAGATGTTATAGGTAATTATCATCCTCATGGTGATTCATCTATTTATGATGCCATGGTTCGTATGAGTCAATCTTGGAAGACAAGACTTCCTTATATTGATATGCATGGTAATAATGGATCTATCGATGGAGATTCACCTGCTGCCTATCGTTATACAGAAGCACGTCTTTCTAAAATTAGTAATGAAATGTTACGTGATATTAATAAAGATACCGTAGAAATGGCTCCTAATTTTGATGATACAACCCTTGAACCTACTGTCTTACCAGCAAGATTTCCTGCTTTGTTGGTATATGGGGCCATGGGTATATCAGCAGGATATGCTACTAATATTCCTCCCCATAACTTAGGAGAAGTAATAGATGCTACTATTCACAGAATTGATAATCCTAACTGTTCTTTAGAGACTCTAATGAAATATGTTAAAGGACCAGACTTTCCAACTGGTGGTATTGTAGAAGGTATTAAGGGAATTAAAGATGCTTATGAGACAGGTAAAGGTAGAGTTATTATTAGAAGTAAATATGAATTTGTAGATAATTCTTTAGTTATAACAGAAATACCTTTTGAAGTTAATAAAGCCTTACTAGTTAAGAAAATAGATGATATAAGATTAGATAAAAAAGTAGATGGTATAGTTGAAATAAGAGATGAATCGGCCGAAGATGTAAGAATAGTTATAGACTTAAAGAAAAATCTTAGTAAAGCTAATAAAGAGTTGATAGTTAATTACTTATTAAAAAATACAGATTTACAAATTAGTTATAACTTTAATATGATTGCAATAGTTAAGAAAAGACCACGTCTTTTAGGTTTAAAAGGAGCCTTAGATGCCTTTATTGACCATCAAAAAGAAGTTATTACTCGTCGTAGTCAATTTGACTTAGATCATGCTAAAAGTGAACTACATATCGTTGAAGGACTTATTAAATGTTTATCTATTCTTGATGAAGTAATACGTGTTATTAGAGCTAGTAAAAATAAAGCAAATGCTAAAGAGAATCTTGTTAAAGAGTTTTCCTTTAGTATGGCTCAAGCAGAAGCGATTGTAACATTACAACTATATCGCCTAACTAATACTGATGTTGTAGAACTAGAAAGTAGAATGGCCACCTTAAGAAAAATAATAGAAGGCTTAACTGCAATACTAGGTAATGAAGAAGTGTTAAAAAAAGTTATGAGAGATGAATTACGTAAAGTAAGAAATGAATATGCCCTACCAAGATTAACTGAAATAAAAGATGAAATAACAGAAATAAAAATAGATACTACTGTTATGATACCTAAAGAAGAGACAATAATCTCTATAAGTCATGAAGGTTATATTAAAAGAACTAACTTAAAAAGTTATAGCGCAAGTCAAAATGAAGAGACTACCCTAAAAGAAAATGATTATTTAATAGGATTATATCAAGCATCTACATTAGATACTTTATTAGTCTTTACTAATTTAGGTAATTTCTTATTTATACCAGTTCATACTATTTATGATTTAAAATGGAAAGAATTAGGTAAACACATTAGTAACCTAGTACCTTTAGGAGAAGGAGAAGAAGTTATATCTAGTTTACTTATTAAAGACTTTAAGAAAGATGTTAATGTCATAATTTCTACTGCTAACGGTATGATTAAAAGAACGAGTCTATCTGACTTTAAGATAACTAGAATAACTAAACCTAGTAGTTGTATTAAACTAAAAGATGGTGATAGTGTTATTGATGTTATGCTAGATACTAACTCTGATATCTTTATTGCCACATCACTTGGCTATGGACTATGGTTTTCTAAAGAAGAAATACCTATTGTTGGTATAAAAGCTAGTGGTGTTAAAGCAATTAACTTAAAAGATGATACTGTTGTTAGTACTATTAACTTTGATATAAATAATAACGACTATCTTACTATTATTACAGATAAAGGTACAGGTAAAAGAGTTAAATTAAAAGACTTTGAAAAAAGTAGTAGAGCAAGAAGGGGATTAATGACAATTAGAGATGTTAAGACTAATCCATATCATGTAATTAAAGCCCTTATACCATCTAATAAAGACCATATAGGACTTAAAAATGGTAATATTACTTTAATCAAACCAACAGAATTACCTATTACTGATAGATATTCTACAGGTAGTACTATTAACAAGAAAGGAATAACTAATGCATTTCTTTATAAAACATTAGAAAAGCCAAGCAAAGAAGAAAGCACCCCTAAAAAAGCCCAAGTATCTTTAGAAGATATTGATAAAAAATTAATGACAATAGATGACTTTTTGAAATAAGTCGTCTTTTTTTACATATTATTTATTAGGTGATGTTTATGTCTAAAGAAAGTTTTAAAGCATTTATTAAAAAAAGACCAGAGTTAGCCCAAGCTGTCTTTAATAATAAAACTACTTTTCAAAAGTTATATGAAACCTATGATATGTATGGAGAAGAAAGCAATGTTTTTGATGAGTTATTAACACCAAAAAAAGAGATAAAAGAAACAGGTTCTACCTCTTTTAAAGAAATAACAAATTTATTTAGAAATATCGACCTAGACACTGTTCAAAAAAGTATTAATGGTCTAGAGAAAGCTATAAGTTTAATTAGTGAAATAGTCCCTAAAAATAATGATGAATATATACAAAATTATGAAGAGCGACCAATTAATAAATATTATGAGGACTAATGCAAGTAGAAACAAGGCTAAAGATTAAAAATAATCCTAATCTTTATAGATATCTAAGAGAAAACTCCTATTGGTATAAATATCTTAATAGAAGTCCAATATACTTAAAACAACTAGAAGAAGAAATGAAAGAAAAATATCACTTAAGATCAGTAGATAAAATAGAAAACATTTCTAAAACTATGAAGATGCTAGAATCTTTCTTAGAGGTTATGAAATAACTTCTACATTTAATTCATATTTTTTTACTTTATCTTTATTCTTAGTTCTTTCTAAAATACTATTATGAATATATTCAAAAGCAAGATAATGATTAGTTAAATTAGCACTACCTTCTATATCATTATAAGCCCTACATATATTTTTAAATCCTTCATCACTAACATAAGATAAAATATTATCAAGATAAATCTTACCTATCATCAAACAACTAGGATCAACTACTTGATCATCCCTAATTTCTAACATTGCAGTTACTTCATCACAAAAAATAGGAATACTTATTTCATCTCTTGTAATAGGAACAATACCACCAAAACATTTTAAAGAAAAAGCATCATATCTATTAGATAATATTTTTCCTGCTTCTTTATTAATATTCATACCACCCAAATCTAATTCAATATCTTTATAGATAAACAAAAGTTTATTTAAAACATCATATTTTATATCAGTACTTATTAAGCCATTATCATTAATTAAACATATAAAAGATTCTATATGATCTAACATATAAAAATAATTCAACTCCTCATAATTATTAAGAAAGAAATTTAGCATATTAGAATACCAACTATTTTGAAAACCTGTAAGATACCCTTCACTATAAAGTCTGCCAAAATCTTTATCTATTGCATGAGATAACAAGGTAATACCTAATCTTTCTTTTGCTAAATCACATTCAATATCATTAAGTATCTTAACTTCAGGACTAACTTCTTCATAATAAATATTATTTCTATAAAGATTATTTAATAACTTATATATAGTAAAAGGCTCTAACCCCCTCAATTTACTTTCTATAATATTATCAATAATAGTAAGTACTTCTAAATCATTCTCATCATTAAAAAACACTTCTTCACATCTTTTACTAAATAATATTAAATCATCTAATAATTTTTTCTCACCTTTATTTAATATTAAAGTTCTAGATTCATTATTTATCATAAATATTTCCCCCTAGCTACTTTATTATATATTTTATTCGTTTAAATGCCAAGAAAAATATGATATATTAATAAAGAAAAGAGGAGATATAGATGGATTATAATTTAATATATCAAGAATTACTAACAAGCATAAAAAACTCTGAGTTAGCTTTTGAAATAAAAGAATCTTTAACAGATATTTATAATGATAAGACTTTAATAAACTCTATTTTAAAATATAAATCAACTAAAGATGATAATCTAAGAAAAGAAATATATAATAATGAAAAATTCAAAAGATATAAAAGATTAGAAAATCAAGCTAATATTTTAATAATGAAACTTAATAAAATATTTAAAGAATTAGGTGATAATAATGAAAGTAATAAGTGGTAAATATAAGGGTAGAGTCTTAAAAGGCTATACTCTAAAAGGAACAAGACCAACTATGGATAGAGTTAAAGAATCATTATTTGCAACTATTAATAGTTACTTAGATAATAGCATTTGCCTAGATTTATTTGCAGGAAGTGGTAATCTTGGAATAGAATCTTTAAGCATGGGTGCAAAAGAAGTAATCTTTGTAGATAAAGAATATATGGCTTGTAAGACTATAAAAAGTAATTTAGCTATGCTAGATTCTAATATAAATACTACAATATTAAATATGGATTACTTAAAAGCTTTAAATAAACTCTATCCTAAAAAATTTGATATTATATTTTTAGATCCACCTTATAAAACAGATTATTTAACTAAAGCTTTAAAAACAATATCAGAGTTAAACTTATTAGAAGGAATAATCATCTTAGAAAGTGATGATTTAAAAAAACTAGAATTTAGTAATTACTATGAAGAACTTAAAACCAAAAAATATGGTGATAAATATATTAGAATATTAAAAAAGAAAGATTCTTAGTCTTTCTTTATTTTGAAATAAAAAGTAGAGCCTTTATTTTTCTTAGAAGTTACTCCATACTCATAATTATGAAGTAAAAGAATATTTTTAACAATAGATAAACCTAAACCAGTACCATAAACATATCGTTTATGATTTTTCTTACTTCGATAATATCTATCAAAGATATGGTCTATTTCCTTTTTATCTATACCTTTACCACTATCTATAACCATAACAGTATAATCATTAGTACCTGCAACTACTTTAATAATAACTTTCTTATCATCACCTGTATAATTCAAAGCATTATTAAGTAAGTTATAAATTACCTGTTCTATTTTTTTCTTATCTGCTTCTATTATTAACTCATCAATATTATCATGAATAAATTCAATACTAAATCCATCCTTAATAACATAAATATTATGTTGTTTTACAATCTTTTTAATTAACTTAATTAAGTCAAACTCACTCTTTTCTAATTTTTCTAAATTATTTTCTACTTTAGTTAAAACAAGGATATCATTAACTAAATTATTAAGACGATTAACTTCTTCAATAATAGTATTCAAATTATTCTTACATTTCTCTTCATCATTAATATTAATATCTAAAATCAACTCAGCATAAGCTTTAATCATCGTAAGAGGTGTCTTTAAATCATGAGAAACATTAGCCATTAAATCTTTCTGTAATTCTTCAGTTTTCGCTAATTCATCTTTCATATCATTTAAAGCATTAGTTAAATCTACAAGTTCTTTAATATCACTAGTAGTTTCAAAGTTAGTCCTTAATTTCCCTTTAGAAATTAATTTAGCAGCCTTAGATATTTTGATTATGGGATTAGATAATCTTTTAGAAATAAAATAAGCAATAATGATACTTAAGAATAAAACAACGACACTTACAATTATTAATTGTTGTTCAATAATATTAACAGTAGAATCTAACGGTATTAAAGAAGAAGATACAAAAATATAAAGATTATCACTTAATTTAGTTGCAATCATTATACTTTTTTCACTAGTAAAGTTATTAACTAAATTATAGGTCTTAGTATCATCACTACTAGCAATAAAATTTCTTTTAACAGCACTACTTTTTAAATTACAATTACTATTATAAGTTGAATATAAATTATCTCCATCACTATTAGTAAGTTCAATACAAACATTTTCACTATAAGAGATTTTATCTAATTTTTCATATAAAGAAGTATCATCTTCTGTTACTAAAATATTTTCAGATAGGCTTTTAATAGTTCTAGTCTTTGTCCATTCGTAGAATGCATCAATAAATATTACTTGAAAAAAGAATAAGAATATTAAAATAAATAGAGAAAATATAGCAAGATAAATAAATATTTTTGTTGCTAACTTATTTTTCATCATCAAATTTATAACCTATACCTCTAACTGTAATAATTAAATCTCTATATCTACCTAAATTATTTCTAAGCATTTTAATATGAGTATCAACTGTTCTATCATCTCCATAAAAATCATATCCCCATATTTTACTAAGTAATTGTTCTCTTGAAATAGCAATTCTTTTATTATTAATAAAATATTTTAATATTTCAAACTCTTTAGGAGTAACCATAATTTCTCTATCATCTATTTTAATAGTATGTTCTAAAAAATTAACAACCAACTTATCATAAGAATAACTATCTACATCATTCTTAGTTCTTTTTAATATTGCTTTAATACGAGCCATTAATTCTCTAGGAGAAAAAGGTTTACATAAATAATCATCAACACCTCTATTAAAGCCTTCTAATTTATCAACTTCATCATCTCGTGCCGATAAAATAATAGTAGGTATATGTTTTTCTTTAGGAAGATTATTAAGTAAAGAAAAACCATCCATAATAGGCATCATAATATCTAGAATCATTAAATCAAACTTTTCTTTATTTAATAATTCTAAAGCTTCTATACCATTTTCAGCTTCTTTTAATTCATAACCTTCTTTAAAAATATATTCTTTAATAACTTCTCTTATGTTTTTCTCATCATCTAC
Source organism: uncultured Muribaculaceae bacterium (assembly GCA_964546695.1). Lineage (GTDB taxonomy): Bacteria > Bacillota_I > Bacilli_A > RF39 > UBA660 > Onthousia. Next base: position 15,136 of record CAZJKS010000012.1, read on the forward strand.
AATTAGAATCTTAACATTTTTCAAAATAATCACCTCTTTGGCATATATTATATCGCAATTTTACTTAATTTAATAGTATATTATTATTGATAAGTTATAGAGATAATAACTTAAGTTATGTAAAAAAGATTATGTAATTAGAATATAAAAAGTTATTAGATGGCTCTTATAAATGTAAATGAAAAAATCGTTATGATGCTCTAGTTCCTAAACTAGTTTTGACTTGATATAAATTATAGAAAGTGGTAAACACTATATTTAAACTAGTAGAGAATATAAGACCCCACATCCCTATTTTTAATAAAGAGAAAATAAGTAGGAAGGTTGTTCTGATAATGGTTCCTGCAATAGTTGCCTTAAGACCTAACTTAGTTAAGCCCATAGCATCTAAACAAGCAGATAAAGGTGCCTGGATATACTGTAAAATACAAATAGGGGCAAGAAACCTCATATAGGCGACTCCTTCATGAGTATTATAAATTAAACCTAAAAAGAACTCTGGGAAAATAGCAAGAAGAGTAGATGCAGGAACACCTATTAAAAGAGATATACCAATCGCTTGTTTTAATTTCCTCTTAGCATAATCATAACGTTTATTACTAGTCGCTTTAGAAATAATAGGAAGTAATGCTTGACTTATTGCCATTGTAAAAAAAGAAGGTAACAAAAGTAAAGGTATAACAAAACCACTAATAACTCCATATTCTGTTACAATAAAATTAGAACTGTATCCTACATAAGTTAAAGCATTAGTTAATATTATAGGCTCTAAGAAGTAACCAAAAGACCCAATAAGGCGACTTGCAGTTGATGGAATACTTATGTTCAACGCTTCTTTTGCATAATTTTTATTAAAAACCAAATCCTGTTTTTTTATTATTATATTCTTAGGCAAGAAGAAAAATAATACTAAAATAGATGATAACTCACTAATAATATTAGTTAAAATAACAAAAGTAACAGCAACTTCTAAACCTTTATTTATAAATATAGGAACACCTATAATAATTAAAATAAGTCGTATAATATCTTCTAAAACATTAGAAGTAACATGAGGAAGCATTTGTTGTTTACCAAAAAAATAACTTCTTAAAATGCTAGAAGTACTAGTTAAAGGTAATACTACACAAATAGCAAGTATTGGTAAAAGAGATCTTTCTTCATGTAAAAAGTTGAAAGCAAGAATAGGAGCGCTAATAATAACAATCGTAATTATTATAATATTAATAATAAAAGATATAGGAAGAAGAGAAAAAAGCAGTTTTTTATTATTTTTAGAGTCTTCAGCAATTAACTTAGATAAAGCAGTAGGAATACCAAATTGACATATACCAATTAATAAAGAGAAAGTAGGCAATACTAACATATAAAGACCAATACCCTCACTTCCCATTAATCTACTCATAACTATTTTTATAATCATACCTAATGCTTTTGTTAAAAACCCTCCAACTATAAGAATAATAGTTGATTTAATAAAAGTCTCTTTCATAATCATCATCCCTTTATCTATATATATGAATGTAAATTATAAAAAATATGTAAAACTTTGTTCGTAAACATTTGTAAACAATATATGTAAAGTTAGTGTTTTTTATTTGTAAAATTTTCTGTAACTACTTTTTTATTATTTAAGACTATGCTAAACTGAATTTATCAATCGTAGTAAAGAGGTGTCGTTTAATGGAAAATATAATAGATTTTTTAGCTAAAAAGGAAGTGTTAATAGTTCTAGCAATTATTGGAATAATTATGTTTGTATATTTTATTCTTTGGTTTCACGAGTTTATGAAAAAACATGAGAAAAAGAAAAAACTGCAAAATAATACAATGGAACTAAACAAATTAGTAGAAGAAGTAGCAAGAGCTAAAAAAGAAGAGCAAGCTACTAATATAACACCAACAGAAAATAAAATAGAAGTAAAAGAAGAGCCAAAAAATATTCCTGAAGTTATTACTGAAAATAAAATTTCTAGTACTGTTGATAGTAACCAAAATGTAGTAAATACTCCAAAGATACCTAATACTGTTGAAGAAGTAGAAGTATTAGAACCTACAGTAATTACCCCTGTTGAACCTTTAAAAGAAGAAAAGGAAGTTATTAAATATAAAGATGAAGTTTATACAGAAAGTGAAGCAAAAAAAGAACTAGAACGTATTACGGAAGAATTAAAGAAATTAGAGCAAGAAGAAAAACAAGAAAATATAGAATTAACTAAATTTGAAACTGAACAAGAAGAAAATGCTATTATTAGTTTAGATGAACTAATCGCTAAAGGGAAAACTATTACTGAACAAAATGAAATAACCCAATATCAAGATGATGGTAATGAGCCTATAAGTATTCAAGAGTTAGAAGAAAGATATAGAAAAGAAAAAGAACAAATAGAAGTTTTAGAAGTAGAAGAGCCTAAAGAAGAGAGAGTTAAAGTATCTATAGATGATTTCTTAAGTGCTAGAGCAGATTCTCTACCTTCAAAAGAAGCATATAATGAAAATAAGAGTACATATCGTCCTAGTCCTATTATTAGCCCGATTTATGGAATAGAAAAAGAACCACCAAAGAAGAATACAACATTAGAACTAGAAGATACAGGTACTTTTGAAAAATTCGATGAAGAGATAAGAAAAACTAATGAATTTTTATCTAAATTAAAAGAATTACAGGAAAAATTAGATTAGAAAGTAGAAATTATTACTTTCTTTTTTTATTGACAG
>CAZJKS010000013.1:0-5719 GCA_964546695.1 uncultured Muribaculaceae bacterium
AAATAATTGCTTTTTTTCTATGTATTTAAGAGCAAATATGGTATAATATACTTGCGTGTATAGGAGTACTAAAGTAGGGTGTAGGTGATTATATGGTCAAATTTAGCAGTAATTATGATAATTAGGTCTTTAAAAGTTACGAATTTTCGTAATTATGATAGGCTCAATATTTTTTTAGGAAGTAAAATGAATATTTTTATTGGAGATAATGCTAGTGGCAAAACTAATATATTAGAAGCTATTGCAATATTAGGACTTACTAAATCTTTTAAAAATGGACTTGATAGTGATGTTATTAAATTTGGAAAAAGTAAATCTTTTATAGAAGGAAGAATTTTAAATAACAAGCAACTTAAAGACTTAAAGATTGAATTTTCTCTTAATGGAAAAAATATCTATGTAAATGCTAAAAAGATAAAAAAATATGCAAATTATATATCCAATTTAAATATTGTTCTTTTTTCTCCTTCAGATTTAGATATAATTAAGGGTTCACCTACTGTTAGAAGAAACTTGCTTAATATAACTTTGTCGCAAATTTCTTACTCTTATTTAGTGACTTATAACGAATATAATAAAATATTAAAAGCACGCAACGAATATCTTAAAATTTTATTTACTAACGGGATTGCTGATAAAGCATATTTGGATGTTGTTACCGATAAGTTAGTAGAGAAAGCTGTATTGATTTATATGGAAAGATATAAATTTTTATCCGATATTAATAATTATATTAGTGATATTTATAGCGATATAACTGATGATAATAAAACTATTAAGATTAAATATAAACCTAATATAATTATTGATTCTTATAATAAAGAAGATATAAGAAATATTTTGCTTAATACTTATAAAAAAAATTATAAGAAGGAACTTTCTTCTGGTATGACACTTTTCGGACCTCATAGAGATGATTTTTGTTTCGTTATGGAAAATAACATTGATATGAAAGTATATGCTTCACAAGGACAACAAAAATGTGCTGTGCTTTCTTATAAACTTTCATCTGTTCCTATTTTTAAAAAATATAATGGTAGTAATCCTGTCCTTCTTTTAGATGATATTTTTAGTGAGCTTGATTTAAAAAAGAGAACTAGACTTTTAAAATATGTTAATAAAGATATTCAAAGTATTCTTACAACTACAGATTTAAAAAGTATTTCTAAACGAACTTTAGATAAAGCCGTTATATTTAAAGTTTGTGATGGAAAAGTAGAAAGGAGTTAAGATAATATGCAAGAAAAAATAAATAACAATTATGATTCTTCAGCTATACAAGTACTTGAAGGTTTGGAAGCTGTTAGAAAAAGACCTGGTATGTATATAGGTTCTACTAGTTCTAGAGGACTTCATCATTTAGTATGGGAGATTGTTGATAATGCTATTGATGAAGCTTTAGCTGGGTATTGTACTCATATTGAAGTTACAATCAATAAAGATAATAGTATTACGGTAAAAGATGATGGTAGAGGTATACCTGTTGATGTTCATCCTAAAACTCATAAAAGTACAGTAGAGACTGTTTATACAGTACTTCATGCCGGAGGAAAATTTGGTGGAGGAGGATATAAAGTATCTGGTGGACTTCATGGTGTAGGTGCCAGTGTAGTTAATGCTTTGTCTGATTGGTTAGAGGTTAAAGTATACCGTGATGGGAAAGTTTATTATCAAAGATATCAAACAGGTGGTAAACCAGTTGAATCTTTAAAAGTAATAGGAGAGTGTGATAAAGATAGAACTGGAACAACTGTTACTTTTAAACCAGATGATCAAATATTTACTGAAACTACGGTATATGATTATGATACTTTAAAAACTAGACTTCGTGAGTTAGCTTTTTTAAATAGAGGTCTTCGTATTACTTTGTATGATGATAGAGAAGATCCTAAGAAAGATAGTTTTCATTATGAAGGTGGTATTCGTGAATATGTAGAGATGCTTAATAAGAAAAAAAATTCTATTCATACTACAATTATAGATATAACTGGAGTTATGAATGATATTTCAGTTGAAGTAGCTTTACAATATAATGAATCATATAATGCAGCGATTTATTCATTTGTTAATAATATTACAACACCAGAAGGTGGAACTCATGAAGATGGTGTAAGACGTGCTTTGACTAGAGTTTTAAATAAATATGCTGTTAGTCATAACCTTCTAAAAGATAAAGATGAATCTTTAAGTGGCGATGATGTTAAAGAGGGTATTACAATGATTATTTCTGTAAAACATCCTAACCCACAGTTTGAAGGACAGACTAAGACTAAACTTGGCAATAGTGAAGTCAGGGGAATAGCAGATAAGATTTTTTCAGAACATTTTGAAAGATTTTTATTAGAGCATCCTGATGAGGCTAAGATTATTATTGAAAAGTGTATAACAGCATCAAGAGCTCGTGTCGCTGCTAAAAAGGCGAGAGAATTAACTCGTCGTAAAGGTGATCTTGATATGACTAATGTTTGGGGAAAGCTTAATGATTGTAAAAGTAAAGATGCAACAGAGTGTGAAATATTTTTAGTTGAAGGTGATTCTGCTGGTGGTTCTGCTATTAAAGGAAGAGATAGTATGACACAAGCTATACTTCCTTTACGTGGTAAGATTTTAAATGTTGAGAAAGCAAGACTTGATAGGGCATTATCTAATGAAGAAATTAGAACTATTATAACAGCTTTTGGTACAGGAATAGGAGAAGAGTTTGATATTTCTAAGCTTCGTTATAATAAAATAATTATTATGACTGATGCTGATGTTGATGGTTCTCATATTAGAGTCCTTCTTCTAACATTATTTTATCGTTTCTTTAGACCTATTATTGAAGAGGGTCATGTGTATGCTGCACAGCCTCCTTTATTTAGAATAACACATGGTAAAACACGTAAATATGTTTTGGATGAAGCAGAGCGTGATGAATATTTAGCAACACTTTCTCCAACTACTAAATATGAAATAACTCGTATGAAAGGTTTAGGAGAAATGGATGCTGAAGAATTAAATGAAACAACTATGGACATCACTAAACGTGTTTTGAGACAAATTACAATAGATGATGCTTTAGCAGCAGATGAAGTGTTTTCTGAACTTATGGGTGAAGAAGTAGCTCCTCGGCGTGAATTTATTGAAGAGAATGCAACTTATGCAACTATTGATGTTTAGGAGGTAATGTATTATGGATAGATTAGAACAAAATAATATTGTAAAAGAAGTTAAAGATTCATTTTTAGACTATTCAATGAGTGTTATTACAGCAAGAGCAATTCCTGATTTAAGAGATGGACTAAAGCCTGTTCATCGCCGTATATTATATTCAATGTATGAATCAGGTTATACGCCTGATAAACCTCATAGGAAAAGTGCTAAAACGGTTGGAGAGGTTATGGGTAATTATCATCCTCATGGTGATAGTTCTATTTATGAAGCAATGGTTAGAATGGCTCAGGATTTTTCTTATAGATATATGTTAATTGACGGTCATGGTAATTTTGGTAATATTGAGGGTTATGGTGCAGCAGCAATGCGTTATACAGAGGCTCGTCTTTCTAAAATTTCTTTAGAGCTTTTAAGAAATATAAACAAAAATACAGTAGATTTCGAATCAAATTTTGATGAATCTTCTAAAGAACCTAAAGTTTTACCATCAAGATTTCCTAATATTTTAGTTAATGGTACTACTGGTATTGCTGTAGGTATGGCCACAAATATACCACCTCATAATTTAAAAGAAGTAATTGATGGTTGTGTTGCTTATATAGATAATCCTGATATTACTGTTGATGGGTTAATGCAATATATTAAAGGTCCTGATTTTCCAACTGGGGCTTCTATTCTTGGTAATAGTGGGATAAGAAAGGCATATGAAACTGGTAGAGGAACTATTACAATTAGAAGCAAAGCTCAAATTGAGGAGAAAAATGGAAGACAATATATAATAGTTAATGAAGTACCTTATGGTGTTAATACTTCTGAGTTAAAAAATAAAGTAGCAGAACTTGTTCATAATAAGACGATAGAAGGAATTTCTGACTATCATTCTGATTTAAAAGATGGTATAAAAATAACTATTACTTTGAAAAAAGATGCAAATGCTCAAGTTGTTTTAAATAAACTTTATAAGCATACGCAGTTTCAAACTAGTTATGGAATAATATTTTTAATGTTAGATCAAGGTATTCCTAAAACTTTAGGTCTAAAAGATATAATTGCAAAATATATTGATTTTCAAAGAGAAGTTATTATAAGGAGAACAAAATTTGATTTAGATAATGCTGAAAAACGAGTTCATATTTTGGAAGGTTTAAAGATTGCTTTAGATAATATAGATGAAGTTATTAAGTTAATTAGAGGTTCTAAGTCTGATGATGAGGCTAGAACTGGTCTAATTGATATGTTTGGTTTAAGTGAAATTCAAGCAAATGCAATTTTAGAGATGAGACTTAGAAGATTAACAGGTTTAGAAAGAGAAAAAATTGAAAATGAACTAAGTGATTTGCTTGATTTAATCAAAAATTTAAAAGATATTCTAAGCAGTGATAAAAATGTTTTAAATGTTATTAAGACAGAATTACTTGAAATCAAAGAAAAATATGGTGATGAGAGACGTACTAATATTGATATGACGGCAATTGAATATATTGAAGATGAATCTTTAATTCCTGTAGAAGATGTTATTGTAACATTAACTAATAAAGGTTATATTAAGAGATTAAGGGCTGATACTTATAAGAGTCAAAATCGTGGTGGTGTTGGAATTAAAGGAATGACAACTAATGAAGATGATTTTGTAAAACATTTAATTTCTATGAAGACACATGATTATATCTTATTCTTTTCTAATAAAGGAAAAGTATACAGACTTAAAGGTTATGAGATTCCTGAGTATAGTCGTCAATCTAAAGGATTACCTGTGGTTAACTTATTATCACTAGAGAACGGGGAGAACATCAGTTCGATAGTTTGTTTAGATCCTTCTGTGGAAAATTTCAAGTTTTTACTTTTCGTTACTAGATTAGGTCTTGTAAAACGTACAGAGATAAAAGAATTTGATAATATACGTAAAACTGGAAAAATTGCAATTGTACTTAAAGATAATGATGAGTTAATAACTGTGGATAAAACTACTGGTGAAAATGAAATAATAATTGGTTCTAGTAATGGAAGAATGGTAAGATTTGTGGAAAATGAAATACGTTGTATGGGACGAGGAGCTTCTGGAGTTAAAGGTATTGATCTTGATGGAAGTGTAGTTGTAGGAGCGAATGTTGTAACTGATAATCAAGAAGTATTAATTGTTACGGAAAAAGGTTATGGTAAAAAGACTAATATAAAGGAGTACAGATTAACTCATAGAGGAAGTAAAGGAGTTAAATCCTTAAACATGACTGATAAGAATGGTTTAATGGTGTCTTTGAATTGTATAGGGATAGATGAAAGTATTACAAAAGATATAATGATAATTACTGATAGTGGTGTTATTATAAGAATGCCAATAGAACAAATATCTACACTAAGAAGAACAACTCAGGGCGTCAGATTAATACATTTAAAAGATGATCAAAAGGTATCAACTGTAACTGTTGTGGATAAAGTAGTAGAAGAAAATACTGAAGACGAGTAATTTCTTCTTTTTTTGTGAGATATAATCTTAATCAATGTCTAAAGAAGAAATAAGATTATTTCCCGGGAAATAATTTGTGCAAGTAATACAGTTTAAATTATT
>CAZJKS010000013.1:5819-17067 GCA_964546695.1 uncultured Muribaculaceae bacterium
GTCTGCTTGAAGTTTAAGATAATAACTGATATTATTTCCCGGGAAATAATTTGTGTGAAAAAAATATGATTTGAATTGCTTAATAAACAAATTTCTTTATAAAATATAGATGATTCTTTTTAATTAATATAGAAATTTATTAAAAATATATAGTATTTGTTGAATTTACTGCTATTTTTTTGTATAATTTTGTTGTGCAATAAATTAGTTTGGAATCAGGTCAGGATGGAAACATAGCAGCCTTAACTTATCTAATTTATGTGCACTTTTTTTTATAAAGTTGAAGGTGGTTAATGTGGATGATTATAAATATATGCAACTGGCTATAAATGAAGCTAAAAAAGCTTATGAAAAAAATGAAGTTCCAGTAGGTGCTGTTGTTGTTCAAAATGATATAATAATTTCTAAGGCTCATAATATCAAAGAAAATAATAATTGTTCTTTAGATCATGCAGAAATAATTGCTATCAAAGAAGCTTGTGAAAAAAATAAAAACTGGAGATTAAATAATTCTACTATTTATGTTACTTTAGAACCATGCCCAATGTGTGCTAGTGCTATTAAACAAAGTAGATTGGGTAGAATAGTTTATCTTATTGAAAATAAAAATAAGAAAATGAAAACAATTGTTGATGATATTTTAGAACTTGAGGATTCTAATCCATCTGTGGAAAAAATAAAATTAGATATTAATTTATTTAATGTGAAAGATGTAGAACTGTTTTTTAAATTTTTTAAAGAAATTAGATAATGAACAAATGTTTTATATACTTTTCTTTTTTTGTTTGTTATACTATTTTTGATTGTTGAGGTGAATTGTATGTATCAAGCGTTGTATCGTAAATATAGACCTATTTCCTTTGAAAATGTAATTGGACAAAAAGTAATAGTAAATACTTTGAAAAATGCGGTTATTTATAATCATATTACCCATGCTTATCTTTTTTCTGGTCCTAGAGGTACTGGAAAAACAAGTCTTGCAAAAGTTTTTGCTAGGGCTGTTAATTGTTTAACTCCAGTTAATGGAGAGGCTTGTGGAAAATGCAAAAATTGTTTATATTCTTTTTCAAAAGAATGTATGGATATTATTGAAATAGATGCTGCATCAAATAATGGAGTAGATGAAATTAGGGAATTGCGTAATAATGTTAATATTTTACCTACTGTATTGAAGTATAAAGTATATATTATAGATGAGGTCCATATGCTTTCTATTGGAGCTTTTAATGCTTTGTTGAAAACTATAGAAGAACCTCCTAATCATGTTATTTTTATTTTAGCGACTACCGATCCTCAAAAAATTCCTTCTACAATTATTTCTAGATGTCAATGGTATGCTTTTAAGAAGGTTAATGATGAAGAAATTGTCGATAGAATTCAAGAAATAGTTAAAGCTGAAAATATTAAAATTGATCATAGTGTTTTACTTAAGATAGCTCAAGCTTCTGATGGTGGTTTGCGCGATGCTATTGGTCTTTTGGACAAATTGAGAGCTTATAATGTAGATAAAATTACATTAAATGATTTTTATGAAATAAATGGTGAAGTTAGTGATGAAGAAATTAAAAAACTAGAAAAATTAATTTTTTCTTTTGATAGTAAATCTGTTCTTCTTTTAATTGAAAAGTATTATCATGATGGAAAAGATTTAATACAAGTTATAAAACAACTAATGCTGTTAATTAAAGATGAATTATTTAAATATTATATAAGTAATTTTGAAATTGATGTTAATGAATGCGAACTTGCTAATTTTCTTAATCTTTTAAACGAAAATTTAATTAAATTAAAAAAATCTGATGATGTTCGATTATCTGTTGAAGTATTTTTACTTAGCTATATTAATAGTAAAAAAGATATTAATATACCAAGAACAAATGTACGCACTGAAACTAATGTAGATAGTGATAGTAAACCTGAAAAAGAAGAAAAATCTAAAATTGTTGAATTGAAAAAGAGTGAGGAAAATACTGTAAACTTAAATTTATTTAAAGATTTAATGATAATAAGAAGCAAAAATACAATGATTGAAGCTACTAAAGAAGAGTTAAATAAAGAATTGGTAAATTTTGATAAACTAAATGATTTTACTTTTGATACTAATAATGGGTATTTAGCTTGTGAACTTTTAGACGGAAAAGTAAGAGCTTCTAGTGAAAAAGGTATAATTATCAGTTACGATTATAAAGGAATGTTAGATAAACTTAGTAATCATTTCGATAAATTAAATGATTTTTACAATGAAAAAACTGGCTCTTCTAAAAAGATTGCTTTTATTGTTCTATCTGAATGGGATGAACTTAGAAGAGAATATATTAATTTACATAAATTAGGTAAACGATTTGAATATCAAGAAGAACCACTATTGAATAGTTCAAAAGAAAATGATAAAATACTTAATGAATCAAACGAATTAATTAATGAAACTATAGAAATATTTGGAGACTTAGTTGAAATTAAATAGAAAGAAGGTATAAAATGAATATACAAGCAATGATGAAACAAGCTCAAAAGTTACAAAGTGATATGATGAAAGTTAAAGATGAAATTGATAAGATGGAGTTTTCTGCTACTAATGGTTTAGTAACTATTAGAATTAATGGAAAAAAAGAATTGTTAGAAGTAAAAATATTTAATGATTCTGAGTTTTCTATCGATGATTTAGAAGTGCTTCAAGATATGATTGTTATTGCTACTAATGAAGCAATGAAACAAGTAGATAAAATTACTGAAGAAAAAATGGGACGTTTTAGTTCTATGCCTGGGTTGTTTTAATGTATCCCGATAGTTTAAAAAATCTGATAGAAAGTTTTGAAAATTTTCCTGGTATAGGGGAGAAAACAGCTGAGCGTATGGCTTTTTCTGTCCTTTCGTTTGATGAAGATAAATTTAGACTACTGCAAGATAACTTGGAATCTGCAAAAAAAAATATTCATCCTTGCAAAGTGTGTAATACACTTACTGATAAAGATGTTTGTGATATTTGTGAATCAGATATAAGGGATGATAATATAATTTTAATCGTAGAAGATTCTAAAATAGTTTTTTTGTTTGAAAAAATAGGTACTTATAAAGGAATGTATCATGTCATTAATGGTCTTATTTCACCTTTGGATAATATTAATCCTGAAGATATTGGTCTTGATAAACTATTAGATAGAATTAGAAATAAAAAAATTAAAGAAGTAATTTTAGCTTTGAAACCGAGTGTAGAAGGAGAGATAACATCCTTATATATAAAGAAAATATTAGAAGGTATGAATATTATTGTTACAAGGCTTGCTAGTGGTGTACCAATTGGTGCTGATATGGAGTATATTGATACGCTTACTTTAGAAAGGGCATTGGAGGATAGGAAAGAGCTTTCATAATTATTTGTTATTTTCATAGGCTTTATTAGGTGATGATTGTGAAGCAGATTATGAAAAAAATATTTACTCTTTTACAAAAAGTAATAATTAGTATAATCATTTTATATGGTTATAATTTAATTGCTACTAGATTTAATCTTGTTATACCTATTAATTTTTTTACAATTTGTTCTGTTAGTATCCTTGGTTTTCCAATGCTTTTTGTTTTAGTTTTATTAAAGGTGTTAATGTTCTAAGAGGTGAATTTTGATATGAAGTTTTCGGAAACTAAATTAAATGAGATATTTAAAGTTCTTGATAGGGGCTTTTTATCGCATGCATATTTAATAGAAACAGATACTAATAATCTTGATATTAGAAATAATATTCTCTCTTTTGTAAAAAAAATGTATGAGTGTACTTATAAAAATTATGATGTTACTATTCCTTTGGAAAAATTATTTTATTTAATCGATAATAATAATTTTCCTGATTATATAGAAATTAAACCTATTAACAATCAGATAAAAAAAGAACAATTAGTTTTTATAAGAAAAGAGTTTTCGAAGGCTTCTCTTTACAATACTTTGAAAGTTTATGTTGTATTTGATTGTGAAAAAATGAATGCTAGTGCTTCTAATGCTATTCTTAAATTTTTAGAAGAGCCTAATGAAAATATAGTTGCAATTTTTGTTACATCTAATCAATATAATGTTTTGGATACAATTAGATCAAGATGTCAAAAAATAATGCTTCATTTTGATAGTGATAAGAGTTTGAATTATTCTCCATCTATGCTTTCTTTTATTGATGATATTGCAAAACGTAAAGAAGAAGATTTGTTACTTAAATTTAATTATTATATTACTAATCTTTTTAAAGATAGGGCTACTTCTTCTATATTTATTAAAGAAATACTTAAATATTATAGAGAAGTTTTAAATGAAGGTGATAACTTTAATGTTTTTGAGGAAATAATTATTATAATCTATGTTTTAGATGAAAAAATAAAAAAATTAAAGTATAATGTTAATATGAAATTATGGCTTGATGATTTATTGCTTTCTTTAATGGAGGTGTGAGTATAGTGAAGTTATTAAAAATATCTTATATTGATGAGTTATTTAGTGATTATGATTATCTAAAATATCCAACTCATACTTTTTTTAAACTAGGATGGGAAATTATTGTTAGACAAAATGGTTTGTTAAAAATTGCTTCTATTATAAGTATTGAAGAATTAAATGATAAAGAAGTTACAACAGAGTTTGTTAGAGTCGCTACCAAAAAGGATAGGGAACAGCATAATAAAAATGTGAAAGATAGTAGTAATGCTTTGAATTTTGCTCAAGAACAATCTTTAGAACTTGATTTAGATATGCGTTTTATTTCTTCTTTTTTTACATTTGATAGAAAGCAATTATTTCTTTGTTATACTGCTGATGCTAGAGTTGATTTTAGAGAACTTACTAAAGTATTAGCTCAACGATATAAAACTAGAATAGAACTTAGACAAGTCGGTGTTAGAGATAGAGCTAAAAAAGTGGGTGGTCTTGGGCCATGTGGCTTATTTCTCTGTTGTAGTACTTTTTTAACTGATTTTGTAAGTGTTTCTATTAATATGGCTAAGAATCAATTTCTTGCTTTGAATCCAACTAAGATAAATGGAAGTTGTGGAAGGCTTCTTTGTTGTCTTAATTATGAAGATGATATCTATACTGAATTAAAAGAAGGATTGCCTAATGTTGGCAGTTTGATAGAAACTGCTGAGGGTTTAGGTAAAGTTGTTGAAGTTGATGTTTTTAAAAGAACTTATAAAGCAGAATTTAAAGATAAAGGAGTTTTAGAATTTAGTGTTAATGAATAAAGAAATGGAGTTTTTACATAATGGTAAAAATTTAAAAATTTATTATGATGATTATTTCTTTAAGATTACTACTGATAATCTTTCTCTTGCTAATTTTATTAAGATAAGAAATAAGGATAAATTATTAGTGGAGTTCGGTAGTGGACTTATGGTTATACCTTTACTTCTTTCTACTAAAACTAATATAAAAATGGTAGGAATTGAAAAGGATTCTAGGGCTTCTAGTCTCTCAAAAATGACAATAGAAGCAAATTGCTTAAATGATAGAATTAAAATTATCAATGATGATATTAGTAATTTGGATAAATATTTTCTTATTAATTCTATTGATATTATAGTATGTAATCCACCATATTTTCTTTTAAATAATGAATCTAATGTTAGTAATAAAGATTATTTGAAAATGGCTAGACATGAAGGTGATATGACTATAGAGATGATAGCCCATTTATCAAAAGTCTATTTAAAAGATGGGGGGAGTCTTTTTCTAATACAGCGTGTGGATAGATTGTTTGAGGTTAGAGATGTATTGATTGAGAATAATTTAGCAATTAAAGAGATTCAATTTATTTATCATGATATAGATTGTAACAGTAAGTTAGTTTTAATAGAAGCTAGAAAAAGTGGTAAGGAACATGGATTAAAAATTTTGAAACCTATTATTTTGGAGGGCGATAAAGATAATGAATAATTATATTTTGGTACATGGTAGTTTTGGAAGTCCTTTTGTTAATTTTATTCCATATTTGAGAGGTGAGATAGAAAAGAGAAATTTAGAAGTATATACTCCAGATTTTCCTATCGGTATAGGTTACCAAAATTATACAAATTGGTCTAGGTTACTTAAATGTTATTTGGATGCAGGAATATTGAATAAAAATACTACTATTTTTGCTCATTCTATTGGACCAGTATTTATTTGCAAGTTTTTAATAGAAAATAAAGTTAAGGTAAAAAGATTAGTTTTTGTTTGTGGTTTTAATAATTATTTTGGTATTGATGATGATTATGATACTGTAAATAAAACTATGTATTTAGATAATTTAAAAAATATTAAAAATTACTGTGAAGATATAATTTGTTTTTATACTAAGAATGACCCATATGTTAAATATGAGGTAGAGAAAGAGTTTGCAGATTTAATTGCTATTAAACAAATTGTTATTGATGATGGTGGACATCTTAATTCAGAAGCTGGATATACAGAATTTAAAGAATTATTAGAATTTATATAGGAAATAATAATTGTGAAAGGAAAAAGTGATACTAATGGATAAACCAAGTTTATATTTAATACCTACACCTATTGGTAATTTGGATGATATTACTATTAGAGGTTTAAAGACTTTAGAATTTGTTGATGTTATATTTTGTGAAGATACTAGAGAAACTTCTAAATTACTTAATAAGTATAATATAAAAAAGAAATTAATTAGTTGTCATGAATTTAATGAAGATAAAATGAAAGATAAGGTACTTGATTTTTTAGAATCAGGTTTAAATGTAGGCTTAGTTACTGATCAAGGTACTCCTTTGATTAGTGATCCAGGATATAGAATAGCCCATTATATTTCATCACATGATTATAATATTGTGAGTTTGCCAGGTGCTACAGCTTTTGTTCCTGCTTTAACTATATCTGCTATATCATCACAACCTTTTACTTTTTATGGCTTTCTTAATGCTAAGAAAAATAAACAGATAAAAGAATTAGAATCTTTAAAAAATCATCCTTATACTTTAATATTTTATGAAGCTCCTCATAGACTTTTAGATACTTTAAATAATATTAAAGAAATCTTTGGTGATAGAAATATTTGTGTAGTTAGAGAAATATCTAAAAAGTATGAACAAGCAATTAGAGGTAAAATAAGTGAAGTTTTGATGAATGGTTTTCCTATTAAGGGAGAGTTTGTCATTGTAGTAGAAGGGGCTAAGCTTGAGTTTAATTTTAATAGTATGAGTGTTGTGGAACATGTTAATTTTTATATAAAAGATGGTAATACTAAGAATGAATCAATTAAGTTAGTGGCAAAAGAAAGAGGTATTCCTAAGTCTGTTGTCTATAAAGAATATCTTGATAATAGTAAATAAATTATTTCCTGGGAAATAATTTTAGAGGTGGTTTTAATTATGAAATTAATTGTTGGATTAGGTAATGTTGGAAAAGAATATGAAAATACAAGACATAATATGGGATTTATGTTGATAGATAGGTATTTAGAGTATAAAAATATTACAGACAAATTTAAAGAAAAGTTTAATGCTATGTATGTAGAGACTACTATTAATAATGAGAAAGTTATATTTATTAAACCTACTACTTATATGAATAATTCTGGTATTGCAGTTAGAACTTTTTTAGACTTTTATAAACTAAAAAGTGAAGATGTTTTAGTAATTAGCGATGATCTTGATTTAGAATTAGGAAAGTTTAGATTAAGAAGAAATGGTAGTAGTGGGGGTCATAATGGTTTAAAAAGCATTATCTCACAAATCTGTACTGATGACTTTAAAAGACTTAGAATAGGTATTTCTAATGATAAAAATGATGTTATTAATTATGTCTTATCTAAGTTTAGTAAGAGGGAACTTAATGAGCTAGATACAATGTTTGATACCTTGGTTAATGTTTTAGATGATTATTTTACTATGGACTTTACCTCTTTGATGAATAAGTATAATAGAAAGGGATAATTATGATATTTGATAGTTTCTTTGATAAATTATATGATAAAAATGTCGCTCTTACAGGTATGACGGAAGAGCTTTTTTCCGTTTATGTAAATCAGCTTTATCTTTATAATAATAAAAATAATATATTAATAGTTACTTCTAATTTAGTTGAATCTAATAGTTTATATAGAAGTATTAGTAACTATACTGATAATGTTTATTTGTTTCCAATGGATGATTTTTTAACTAGTGAAGCGATGGCGATTAGTCCTGATTTAATGGTTACAAGACTTGAGACAATTGAGGCGATTAGTAAGGGTAAACCATCTATAGTTATTACTAATTTGATGGGTTATTTAAGATATTTACCTACAAAGAGGGAATATTTAAAAAGTGTTTTATCTTTAAAAGTAGACGATGAGATTAGTCCTAAAGAGTTAGTAGAAAGACTTACTAATATAGGGTATGAGAGTACTACTTTAGTTACAAAAACAGGAGAAATAGGAGTTAGAGGTTTTGTTATAGATGTTTTTCCAATAGGTGAATCTAATCCTGTAAGATTAGAGTTTTTTGGTGATACAATAGATTCTATTAGATATTTTGATGGTAAAAGTCAAAAGTCTTTAAATGAAATTAAAAGTATTGTAATATATCCTTATACAGAAATATTTTCTAATGATAAATTTATTCCAGAAGAAAAAAAGAATACTAAGTATTTAAGTGAATATTCTGATGTAACTAATATTGGTGGTTATTTAGATAATTATGTAACTATTTATAAAGATAAGAGTGCAATATTAATTAATTATAAACAAATATGTACAGATATTTTAGAGTATAGAGAAGAAAAAGATACTGACTTTAAAGGTAGTTATATGTTTTCTTTTGATGATATTTATGAAAATGATGCTCTTCATTATTTAACTATTGATAATTTAGATAAGTCTTTAAATATAATAGATTTTAAGAGTAAAGAATTACCTTTATTTAATGATGATATTGAAGGTATTACTAAGTATATTAGAGAAAAGTTGTATGCTAATTATACAGTTATTGTTTGTTTAAAAAATTATCAGTTACATAGTTTTAGAAGTAAGATATCTTTGCCTATAATGGATACTACTATGAATGAAATCTATTCTAATAAACTTAATTTAGTTAATTTTAGTTTAGATAGTGGTTTTGAATATAAAAATTATATCTTTTTGACGGGGAGAGAATTATTTAAGAATAATGAAAAAGTTAAGAGGTATAAGACTAAGTTTAAGTATAATACAAAGATAACTGATTTAAATAAATTAGAGATAGGTGATTATGTTGTTCATCAAGTTCATGGGATTGGTATTTATAATGGTTTAAAGACTTTGAGTCAACAAGAAGTATTAAAAGATTATATAGAAGTTTTATATCTAGATAATGATAAACTTTATATTCCTGTTGAGAAGATTGATATGCTTTATAAATATACTGGTAAAGAAGGAGTTAGACCTACTATTTATAAGCTTGGTGGTAAGGAATGGGAAAAAGTAAAGAATAGAGTTAAAAGTAAAGTTCAAGATATGGCTAATGATTTGTTAAGAGTACAAGCAGAACGAGAAAAGCAAAGGGGCTTTGCTTTTTCAAAAGATACCGAGCTACAAAAGGAGTTTGAAGATGCCTTTCCTTATGTAGCTACTAATGATCAGTTACTTGCTTCTAAACAAATAAAAGAAGATATGGAGAAAGTATCTCCAATGGATAGATTATTAGTTGGAGATGTTGGTTTTGGTAAAACTGAAGTTGCTTTTAGAGCAGCCTTTAAAGCAATTATGAATAATAAGCAAGTATTACTTTTATGTCCAACAACTATTCTTTCTAGTCAACATTATAAAAATGCATTAGAGAGATTTAAGGATTTTCCTGTTAATATTGGCCTTTTGAATAGATTTACTAGCACAAGAGAAAGTAATAGAATATTAGAAGAATTAAGGGAAGGGACAATTGACTTTGTTATTGGTACACATAGAATACTTAGTGATGATATTAGACCTAAAGATTTAGGATTATTAATTATTGATGAAGAGCAGAGATTTGGAGTTAAACATAAAGAGAAGTTAAAACAATATAAAAGTACTGTTGATGTTTTAACTTTAACAGCTACACCAATTCCTAGAACATTACAAATGTCTATTGCAGGTATTAGAAGTTTATCTTTAATAGAAACTCCTCCAAGAGATAGATATCCTATACAGACTTATGTTATCGCTTATAATAAACAACTTGTTAGAGAAGCGATATTGAAAGAGATGTCTCGGGATGGACAAGTGTTTTTGTTATTTAATAATGTTGAAAATATAGAAAAAGAAGTAATGGAGATAGAAAACCTTGTTCCAAATGCTAGAGTTATTTATGCTCATGGTAGAATGGATAAAAATAA
This sequence comes from uncultured Muribaculaceae bacterium, assembly GCA_964546695.1. Classification (GTDB taxonomy): domain Bacteria; phylum Bacillota_I; class Bacilli_A; order RF39; family UBA660; genus Onthousia. Next base: position 16,129 of record CAZJKS010000013.1, read on the forward strand.
AATAGAGAATGTTATGCAGTCATTTATTGACCATGAGGCAGATGTTTTAGTATGTACTACAATAATTGAGACTGGTATTGATATTCCTAATGTTAATACACTAATCATTTTAGATGCAGATAGATTTGGTCTTGCTCAGTTATATCAGATTAGGGGTAGAGTTGGTCGTAGTAATAAGATTGCTTATTGTTATTTAATGTATCAAGAACATAAAGTATTAACTGAAACTGCAGAAAAGCGTTTAAAAGTAATTAAAGAGTTTACAGAGTTAGGTAGTGGCTTTTCTATTGCAACCCGGGATTTATCTATTAGAGGAGCAGGCGATATTTTAGGTAGTAAGCAGGCAGGTTTTATTGATAGTGTTGGTATTGACCTTTATTTAAAGATGCTTAATGAAGAAGTAGAACGTCTTAAAGGTAATGTAGTAGAAGAAGATAGTGAAGAAGAATCTAATAAAACATTACTTAATGTATCTACTCATATTAGCGATGATTATGTAACTGATGATGATTTGAAGATTATGATTCATAGAATGATTAATGAAATAGACAGTAAAGAGAAACTTGAAGAAGTTAGAAGTGATTTAGAAGATAGATTTGGTAAACTTAGTGAAGATATCATTGTTTATATGTATGAAGAGTGGTTTGAGAAACTTGTTAAACAAGCGGAAGTTACTAAAGTTAGTGAGACTAAAAATACTATTGAACTTTACTTTGATAAAGAATCTACTGCTAGGTTAAATACAGAAGATTTATTTATGAATGCTTATCAGATTACACCTATGTTTAGATTTAAGAGTAGGGAGAGTGATTTAACTATTATTTTAGATATTGTTAAATTAGAGAAACATCCTATCTATTATTTAGTTGCTTTGTTATCTAGTATGGTGAGTTAAGTTTTTCTTTACAAAAAGAAGAGAATAGTGTATTATATGTGGTA
>CAZJKS010000014.1:0-16776 GCA_964546695.1 uncultured Muribaculaceae bacterium
AACTAGTAAGGGTTTTCAGGCAGTCGATGTAACACCAATTAAAGAACCAGCTTTAGCAAAATAGTTGGTTTTTTTCTTCTTTTATGATATAGTATTTTCAAGGAAGGTGATAATATGAATATTATTATTCGTGGAGACAAAATTGAAGTAACAAAGGCTATGAAGGACTACATCAATGAAAAATTGACAAGATTAGAAAAATACTTAGAAAATAGTGATGATGTCCGTGCTAATGTTGTAGTTAAAGTTAATGGACATATGAAAACGGTTGAAATTACAATACCGCTTCGTAATTTTATTATTAGATCTGAGGAGACTCAAAGTGATTTTTATGCATCTTTTGATAAAGCTATTGATGTTATAGAACGTCAGATAAGAAAAAATAAAACAAAGATTAAGGCTAAAGAATCTAAAACTAAGATTGATTTTAGTATTATAGATATTGAAGAAGAAAGTTATGAAGAGAATAATTATATTAGACATAAAAAAATTGAAGTAAAACCTATGGATGAAGATGAAGCTATTCTTCAATTAGAATTGCTTGGTCATGAATTTTATTTATTTAAAAATGTTGATACTGATAAAGAGGCAGTTGTTTATAAAAGAAAAAATGGTGGTTATGGTATTATAGAAGCTGAATAGATTAAATCTTTGAAGAATGGTATGGCATATATCATTCTTTTTTTGGGAAAATGTCTGTAAAGGCTTTTTATTATATCTTTTTTTTGATAAAATACATTATGCAAGGAGATGTTTATAAATGGGATTATTTACAAAGTTATTTGATCATGAGTATAAAGAATTAAAAAAATTTACAGCTCAAGCTGATAAGATAGTTGCTCTTGATGAGGAGATGACTAAGCTTTCTGATGATGAGATTAAAAATAAAACAGAGGTGTTTAAAGAAAGATTAGCAAATGGAGAAACTTTAGAAGATATTTTGATAGAGGCTTTTGCAGTAGCAAGAGAAGCAGCTTATCGTGTAATAGGAGAAAAACCTTTCTATGTTCAAGTATTAGGTGCTTTAGCTATTCATTATGGTAATATAGCAGAAATGAAAACTGGTGAAGGTAAAACTTTAACTTGTGTAATGCCTGCATATCTTAATGCATTAGATGGAAAGGGTGTTCATATTATTACTGTTAATGAATATCTTGCAACTCGTGATGCTGATTGGATGGGGGGCATACATAGATTTCTTGGTTTGACTGTGGGTGTTAATACAAGAGATATGTCTCCTAAAGAAAAGCAGGATGCTTATAATTGTGATGTTTTATATTCTACTAATAATGAGGTAGGTTTTGATTATTTAAGAGATAATATGGTAATTAGAAAAGAAAATAGGGTGCAACGACCTTTAAATTTTGCAATTGTGGATGAGGTTGATTCTATTCTTATTGATGAAGCTAGAACACCACTTATAATATCAGGAGGGGCAGAGCATAGTGCTAATCTTTATATTGATGCTGATAAATTTGCTAAATCTTTAAAAGAAGAAGATGACTATATTTGTGATGAGACTGGTAAAAGTACAATTAGTGTTTCTTTAACTGATACTGGTAGTGAAAAAGCAGAGAAGATGTTTAAAATAAAGAATCTTTATGAAATAGAAAATGCTACATTACTTCATTATATTAATCAGGCTTTGCGTGCTAATTATGCTATGAAAAAAGATGTTGATTATGTCGTTCAAGATGATGAGATTATAATAGTAGATCAATTTACAGGTCGTTTAATGAAAGGTAGAGCATATAGTGATGGGCTTCATCAGGCAATAGAAGCTAAAGAGGGAGTAAAAATTAATAAAGAAACAAAAACTCTTGCAACTATTACTTTTCAGAATTTATTTAGAATGTATAAAAAATTATCAGGTATGACTGGTACTGCTAAAACAGAGGAAGAAGAATTTAGGGATATTTATAATATGTATGTTATTACAATTCCTACTAATAAACCGGTTATTAGAATTGATGCTCCTGATTTAGTATTTGCTACAAGAAGTGCTAAATATAAAGCTATTATTAATGAAGTGAAGAGTCGTTATGATAAGGGACAGCCTGTTTTAATTGGTACTATTGCAATTGAGACTAGTGAATTAATTAGTGATTTGTTAAAGAAAGCTCGTATTCCTCATGAGATTTTAAATGCTAAAAATCATGCTCGTGAAGCTGAAATTATTTCTAAGATTGGAGAACATCGTTCTGTTACCATTGCTACTAATATGGCAGGTCGTGGTACTGATATTAAATTATCTGATGCGATAAGGGAGCTTGGTGGATTATGTGTAATTGGTACAGAAAGACATGAGTCTCGTCGTATTGATAATCAGTTAAGGGGTCGTTCAGGACGTCAAGGAGATCCTGGTTATACACAATTTTTTGTTTCTATGGAAGATGATTTGATGATTAGATTCGGTAGTGAACATATTAGAGAGATGATGAAAAGTTTTGGTTTTGGAGATCAAGCTATAGAAAGTAGAACGTTTACTAAGGCGATTGGTACAGCTCAAAAGCGTGTTGAAGGTAATAATTTTGATGCTAGAAAACATTTATTACAATATGATGATGTTATGAATACTCAAAGAGAAATTATGTATGGTAAACGTAATGAGATTTTAGATAGTGAATCAATTCATGAGACAGTGCTTAATTCTATTTATAATCATGTTACTGATTTAGTTAAATCAAGAAATACTGATAGTGTTATTACTGATGAAGAATTACAAAGTATTACTGATTTTGCTAATGAGAACTTACTTAGAAATGATATAAGTAAAGTAGAATTAGAATCTAGAGATGCTAATGATATTATAGAGTATCTTTATGAGAAAGCTAAAGGTGAATATGAAGCTAAAATTAAAGAAGTACCTGTAGAAATTAGCAATGAATTTGAAAAAGCTTTATCTTTGCAGATTATAGATAATTATTGGATGGAACAAATTAATGTTATGTCTCATTTAAGAGAAGGAATTTATCTTCGTCAATATGGGCAAGATGATCCTTTAAGAGCATATACTACAGAAGGATATCAATTATTTGATGATATGCTTCAAAAAATAGATAGGGATATTACTGTATTCTTATTAAAGGCAGAAATTAGACAAAATATCGAAAGAAAGCAAGTAGCTAAAAGTCAAAGAACTAATGATGTTAAAGATACAAAGAAAACACCTAAGAAAGTTAAAAAAGTTGGTAGAAATGATTCGTGTCCATGTGGAAGTGGGAAGAAATATAAACAATGTTGTGGAAAGTAGTCTCGTTAATCCCTAATAGGGACGAACGAGATTTTTTCTAAGCCAACAAAACATTAAAAAATCGAAATTATGTATTGACGAACATAATTTTTACATGATATATTTTAGTTGTAAAAAAACTAGTTAGTTAAACTTTAAAAGTTATCTTAACTAATCATATAAAAATGTTAAACTATTTTAAGCAGGAGGTTTTAGATGAAAAATATTGATGAATATAAAGAAAAAACATTTGATAATATTAGACATATCGATGAATTAGGACATGAATATTGGGAAGCAAGAGAACTAATGACAGCATTAGGATATTCAAAATGGGTCAATTTTAAAAAGTTATTGATAAATCTAAAATATCATGTAATATTAGTAACAGTAATGTAAATAACCATTTTGCTGATGTCGGCAAAACGGTGCCAATGCCAAGCGGAGCAAAACCAAAAATTATAGAAGATTATAAACTATCTAGATATGCATGCTATTTAATAGTGCAAAACTCTGATCCAAGAAAAAAGACTGTTGCTTTAGGACAGACTTATTTTGCTGTTCAAACTAGGAAAATGGAAATTACAGAGAAAGAATATTCAAAGCTATCAGAGGATGAGAAAAGGTTATATACTAGAATTAATGTAAAAAATAAAAATAAATATCTTTTTGATACAGCTAAGAAAGCAGGTGTAAATAATTATGGTAGATTTAATGATTATGGATATAGAGGATTATATGATGGAGAAACAGCAAAACAAATTGCTAAAAGAAAAGGCATTGATTCAACTAAAGAAGATATATTAGATTATATGGGAAGTACAGAATTAGCTGCAAATTTATTTAGAATAACGCAAACTGATGAAGTATTAAAAAATAAAAAAATTAATAACGAAGATGATGCTTGTAAAACTCATCATACAGTAGGGCAAGCCGTTAGACAAACAATTAGAAAAATTGGTGGCACAATGCCTGAAAAATTACCTACTCCAGAAAAGTCTATTAAAGAAATAGAAAAAGAAGAGTTGTTGAAGATAGCAAATACTCAATAAAACTGTAAAATTATGCAAAAAAGTATAATTTTTTTTGTAAATTACATATTTAAGTATAGTTAAAATGCTATAATGAGTATATAGAAAGGATGGTAAAAATGAAAGGATTAAGAATATTCCAATATGGTTGTGGAAAAATGAGTGTTTATACTATGAAATATGTCATAGATAATGGAGGTACTATAGTAGGTGCCGTTGATATTAATCCAAGTGTTATAGGAAAAGATATTGGTGAAATTATGGGAATTGACGAAGTAGGTGTAGTTGTGAATGATGCTTCTAAAGCAGAAGAGCTTCTAACGGAATTGAAACCTGATTGTGTTATTGTTACAACTATGAGTTTGCTTGCTGATGTAGAAGATGCTTTAATGGTATGTGCTAGATGTGGTGTTAATGCTATTACTACTTGTGAAGAAGCATTTTATCCAATGAATTCTAATCCTACTTTGACAGAAAAGATTGATAAACTTGCTAAGGAAAATAATTGTACTATTACAGGGAGTGGTTATCAAGAAGCTTTTTGGGGTAATTTAATTACTACTTTAATAGGTTCAACTCATAATGTTTCTAAAATAAAGGGAAGTTCTTCTTATAATGTAGAAGATTATGGTATTGCTCTTGCTAAAGCTCATGGGGCAGGTCTTACAAAGGAAGAGTTTGATTTGCAAGTAGCAAGTGTTGATGAGATAAGTGATGAGGAAAGAAATAAAATGATAGAAAATGGTGCTTATGCTCCATCATATATGTGGAATGTTAATGGCTGGCTTTGTGATAAACTTGGTTTAACCGTAGTAAGTCAAAGACAAAAATGTGTTCCTCAATTTAATGATTATGATATTGAATCATCTACTTTAGAAATGACAGTTAAAGCTGGTATGGCTACTGGTATGAGTGCTGTTGTTACAACAGAAACAAAGGAAGGGATTACTCTAGAAACAGAATGTATTGGTAAGGTTTATAATAAAGATGAATTTGATCGAAATGATTGGACTATTTATGGAGAACCAGATACAAGATTAGTAATTGAAAAACCTGATACAGTAAGATTGACTTGTGCAGCGATTGTTAATAGAATTCCTGATGTTATAAAATCAGAGGCTGGCTTTGTTCCAACTTCTCGTATGGGAGAGTTAAAATATATAAAATAATTTAACAGTCTCTTTTAAAAAAGTTATAGATGTTAGTTATAAGCTAGCATCTTTTAAACTTTAATTTGGCGTACCAAAATAATATATACATACATACATACATACTTATTATTGATGATATGGAAAAATAATTATATTTAGTAATGGAAGAGTTACGAAGGTCTGTGAAAGACATAAGATATGATTGATGATATATATGATTTTACTAAAGATATATCAATTAATACAAATAAAAGAACTGCTAGAAAAAAATCTAACAGTTCAATCTATTATAATATATGAGGATCTTCACACTTAACAGTGAACCTTCCTCACTAATACTATATGCATAATTTAGAAAAATATACAAAAATATTTTGTTATAAATATAAATATCTTGTATAATACTAATAAAGAGAGTTGATGAATGTGAATAAAAATGAGTTGTTAAGAGAGTTTGAAAATGAAAAAGAAGAAATACTAAGTTTATGGAGGTCACTTTGATGCTGATAACAAACTAAAAAAACAAGAAGAGTTAGAGAAAGAAACAACTAAGGAAGGTTTTTGGAATGACTCTAATAAAGCAGAGAGTGTAATTGGTGAGTTAAAGAGTATAAAGGAAAGTACATCTAAGTTGATAGATTTAAAGAAAAAAATATTAGATGCTATAGAACTATTAGAAATGCTCGATGAAGAAAGTGATAGAGATTTATTAGAAACTATAGAAGTTGATAATATGACTATTAAAGAAGATTTAAAGAGCTTAAGCGTCTATTTACTATTTAATAAACCATATGATAAAAACAATTGTATTGTTGAAATACATCCAGGTGCAGGTGGGACTGAGTCTTGTGATTGGGCTAATATGCTTTATAGGATGTATATAAGATATTGTGAAAAAAAGAACTTTAAGATAGAATTGCTTGATTATCAAGCAGGTGATGAAGCAGGTATAAAGAGTGTTTCTTTTAAAGTAAAAGGTGAATATGCTTATGGTTATTTAAAAAATGAAAAAGGGGTTCATCGTCTTGTTAGATTATCTCCTTTTGACTCATCTAATCGTCGCCATACTTCTTTTGCAAGTATTGATGTTATACCAGAAATATCTAAAGATGTTAAAATAGATATAAATGAAAAAGATTTAAAAATAGATGTTTATAGATCAACAGGAGCTGGTGGTCAAGGAGTAAATACTACTGATAGTGCTGTTCGTATTACGCACTTACCTACTAAAATAGTGGTAACTTGTCAAAATGAAAGAAGTCAAATTCAAAATAAAGAGACTGCTTTACAGGTTTTAAAGAGTAAATTATATGTGTTAGAAGAACAAAAAAAAGAACAAGAACTTGCTAAAGAAAAAGGGGCTCAATTAAATATAGATTTTGGTAGTCAAATAAGAAGTTACATTTTACATCCTTATTCCTTAGTTAAAGATCATCGTACTGGTTATGAAACAAGTGATACTAAAGGAATCTTAGATGGAGAGATAGATGAATTTATTGAAAAGAATCTAAAAGGAGGACTAAATGAAAGAAGTGATGGAACATAAGGTTAAAATTAAAGAATTAATTGAATTTGTTATTGGATGTTTTTTAGTAGCATTATCATTTAATCTTTTCATGTCTCCTAATAATTTAGTAGCAGGAGGAGTAAGTGGTTTTTCTTTAGTATTAAAATATTTCTTTGGTCTTAATCCTTCAACAATTATCTTTATTGCTAATGTTTTCTTAATCATATTGTCATTTCTAATTTTAGGTAAAGAAAAAACTAAAGCGACAATATTAGGTTCTATTCTTTTTCCGGTTTTTGTAAGTTTAACAGAACATTTATCTACTTATATAAGTTTTAAAGAAAGTGAAATGATATTAATCGCTGTCTTTGGTGGAGCTTTACAAGGATTAGGAGCAGGCTTAATATTTAGGGCTGGATATTCAACTGGTGGTACAGATATCTTGAATATGATAATATCTAAAATATTTAAAAAGAGTCTTGGTAATAGTATGTTTTTTACTGATGGAACAATTATTATTATAGGAGCTTTTGTTTTTGGTTTTAATCATTTAATGTATTCACTAATAATTCTTTATTTGGTCTCTACTATAACAGATAAAGTTGTCTTAGGAATATCTGATTCTAAAGCTTTCTATATCATTACTAGTAAAGAAAAAGAGGTTAAAAATTTTGTTATTAATGAACTTAAACATGGCATAACAGAGTTTAAAGCCCAAGGGGGCTATTATAATGATAAACATAAGGTGTTGATGAGTGTTGTACCTACTAGAGAGTATTATAAATTAAAAGAAGGTATTTATAATATAGATGCTAATGCTTTCTTTGTTGTTATGGATTCATATGAAGTAAAAGGCGGTGCGTAGTAATGTTAAAAATAAATAAAACTAGTTTGTGGTATAGATATGGTGTTTTGATTTTTAGTTTATTTATTTCTGCTATTGTTTTTAATCTTTTGTTATATCCTACAAATTTAGTTACTGGTGGAATGAATGGGGTTGCAATAATATTAAATTATATCTTTGATATTTCTCCGTCATTAATCATTTTAATAGGTTCGGTCTTTTTGTTAGGTATAAGTTATTTATTTTTGGGCTTAGACCAAACAGGAGGTTCTTTAATAGCGACATTAGTTTATCCTTTGTTTGTATCTATAACAGAACCTCTTGTAAAATATATTGTAATAGATACCAATGACTTAATATTAATGAGTATTTTAATTAGTGTACTTTTAGGAATAACTAATGGTCTTATGTATAAAGTAGGCTTTAGTAATGGAGGATTAAATATAATAAGTCAAATATTTTATAAATACTTTCATGTCTCTCTTGCTAAAACTACGATGGTTATAAACTTTATTGTTGTCTTAATTGGTGGTGTTTATTTTGGTTTTAATATGATGTTATATGCATTTATAATTATTTATATTAGTGGAGTTGTCATTGATAAAGTAATACTTGGTATATCTAAAAATAAAGCATTTTATATAACAACAAGTAAAGAAGAAAAAGTAAGAGAGTATTTAATAAATAATCTTCATCATACTGTAACTATTTTTGATGTAAAAGGAGGGTTTTTAGAAAAGAAAAGAAGAGTATTGTTAGCTGTTGTTCCTACAAGGGATTATTTTAGATTAAAAGAGGGAATTAAAGAAATAGATCCTAAGGCTTTTTTTGTGGTAACTGATGCTTATGAAGTAAAAGGTGGTGTTTAGTTTCTTTAGTTTATATGAATAGGTGATTTTCTACATATAAAGATTTAATATAAATTTATAAAGGAATTGATTTATATTATGAGTTTAAGTAGTGTTGGTGTGTAAATAGAGAATCTTTTCATGATAAAATGCTATATATTTTATCATAGTGTCTTTTTTGCTTTTATGAGTAGTATTTATACTTTTGTTTTCTTTAATTAGCTTGTATAATTCATTACTTAACTTTTCAAATTGTTTATTAAAATTTTTTGTTACTGTCATTTTTTTATATTTAATTATTTTTAACTATTATTATTTTTTCATATATAACTGGAAAAGGTATTGTTAAATATTGCTTTTTTCACTTTTTTAGTTTGAATGATGTTTTTCATTTTACATAAATGACACTTTTTACTATATACATATTATGTCGGAATATGTTATAATAGTCTATGAATAGGATGATGTTAATGGATTTAATTAGAGTTAAGAATGTAAGTAAACAATATAAAAATGGTGTGACTGCTATCTATGATTTATCCCTTAATATAAAAAAGGGTTCTTTTGTCTTTGTTATAGGAGGATCAGGTTCAGGCAAAAGTACTTTTATTAAAATGCTTTATCGTGAAGAAAAACCTACAAAAGGAGAAATATATGTAGGTGGTATTAATGTTGCTAAACTTAGAAATTCTAAAGTATATAAACTAAGAAGAAAATTAGGTATTGTTTTTCAAGATTATCGTCTTTTACCTAAGTTAACTGTCTATGAAAATGTAGCCTTTACGATGGAATCTATTGGTGCTACTAAACAAGAGACAAGGAAAAAAGTATTGAAAGCTTTGGAATTAGTTGGTTTGAAAGCAAAAATCCATAATTATCCAGATCAGTTATCAGGTGGAGAACAACAACGTGTTGCAATTGCAAGAGCAATAGTTAATGAACCGAGGATACTTCTTTGTGATGAGCCTACAGGTAATCTTGATCCTGAGCGTAGTATGGAAATTGTTAAAGTTATAGAGGAAATAAATAAAACATGTGGTACTACGATTATAATGGCGACTCATGATAAAGACATTGTTAATAAATTAAAAAAAGAGGTTATTCTTTTGAAAGATGGAAGGCTTATAAAACATCTAGAAAAAGGGGGATATGAAGAATGAAAGTCTTTAGAATGTTAGGAAGAAGTATTAGAGATGCTTTTAAGAGTGTCTTTAGAAACTTTAGTCTTTCTTTAGCGTCTATTTCCTGTATAACTATTACATTAATTATTGTTGCTATTTCTATAATTGTAACATTTAATGTTCAAAGCTTTACAACTGAGATGGAAAAAGATTTAACAATTGTTGTTTTTCTTGATGGGGATACGACTGAAGAAGAGGTTAATGAAATAAGAGAGAAGTTACAAAATATGTCTAATGTTGAATCTTTGACTTATCAAAGTAAAGCTGCTATAAAAGAAGAAATGAGTCAAGAGAATGAGGTTTTTGAAGAAGTAATGAGTAGTTGGGATGATGATGATAATCCTTTGAAAGATACTTTTCAAGTAAAAGTTATAGATGTTGAGAAGATATCTGATACTGCTAAGAGAATATCAAGAATAGATAAAGTTAGTACTGTTAGATATGGAGAGGGTATGGTTGATAATTTGATTTCTGCTTTTGAGGCTGTTCAAAAAGTATCTTATGGTATGGTAATAGCTTTAGTATTAGTAACTGTTTTCTTAATTATAAATACAATTAAACTAACTATATTTTCAAGAAAAAGAGAAATATCTATAATGAGATTAGTTGGGGCTTCTAATTTTACTATTAAAACACCATTTATAGTGGAGGGGATGGTATTAGGTTTATTTGGATCTATTATTCCAATATTAATTGTGTGTTTTGGATATATAACTTTATATAATTATTTTGATGGTTATTTATATAGTAGAATGATTTCCTTAATAGAACCTGAACCTTTTATTTATATGGTATCTGGTATAGTTCTAGTTATAGGTATAATTGTAGGTATGATAGGATCAGCTTCTGCTGTTAGAAAATATTTAAAGATATAAGTGAGGTGATAATTTTAATGAAAAAATTGATTTATTTGTTCTTGATTGTAATATTAACGGTGTTTATTGTTCCAATTAATACTCATGCGCAAACTTTAAGTGAACTAAGGCAAGAGGTAGAAGAATTTACAGCTGATTTGGAAAGTAAAAATAATCAGATTGTTGCTAATGATGCTGAAGTAGCAGAGATTCAGGAAAATATTGCTAATATAGAAAAACAAATAAGTGAGATTGAAAGTGAGACTGCTACTTTAGAAGAAGAAATAGAGGAATGTAATCTTGAAATAGAAGAGAAAAGTGAACAAAGTAAATCTTTATTTCAATATTTACAAATAAGTGAAGGAGAAAATGCCTATTTAGAGTATATTTTTGGAGCGACTAGTGTTACTGATATGGTCTATAGAATGGCTATTGTTGAACAGTTAACAGAATATAATGATCAAATAATGGATGAGCTTACTATTCTAGTTGAAGAAAATGAAGAAAGAAAAGAGGAACTTGCTAATAAAAATAAGGAACTTGAAGATTTAACAGCTGAATTAGAAGAAGAGCAAGCGAAAATAAATGAAGAGACAGCAGCTATTAAAGATGCGATGCCAAGTATAGAAGAACAAAAAGAAGAGGCTTTAGAACAAATAGAGTATTATGAAAGTATTGGTTGTAGTGATGATGAAGAGCTTACTGCTTGCCAAATAAGATATGACCAAGCTCAGGCAAATAGTAATAGTAGTGGAAGTAGTTCTGGTAACGTTATGCCTCCTTCTGCAGATGGGTTTTATAGGCCTATGGTAAGTGGTTATGTTACACAGAATTGGATGAATGCAGGTCATTTAGGAATAGATTTATCAAACTCTGATAAAACAATTGAAATATATCCAATTGCTACTGGTGTTGTTTTTGCTAAATATTATGATAGTTATGGAGCTTTAGTTTTAAAAATAAGACATTATGTAAATGGTAGTTATCTATATTCTACTTATGCACATCTTTCTGCTTGGTATGTTAATGTAGGGGATGTTGTTACTACTGATACTGTGATTGGTAGAATGGGTAATACTGGATATTCTACTGGTGCTCATTTACATCTTGAAATTACTACTTGTGATTGGCATGCAGGAGGGGGCTGTACTTGGGCTCAATATCAAAATAGTACAGTCAATCCTAGAAATTATATAGGTTTTCCATCAGGAACATATAACTGGTGGTATAGTAGATAGCATAGGTGTAGCCTATGCTTTTATATATAAGAAAAATGTGCTTTTTTGTTAAAAAACAGATTGTATTGATAAACATATAATTATAATGATATAATTAAGTAACAATTATTTTAAGGAGATTCGTAGATGAAAGATAATATCTTATCTAAATTGTTTATTTATTTTGCAATATTTATTTGTTTACTAATAGCGTTTGTTTTTTTAATATGTAATAATTATTTGCTTTTTTTCTTGGCATTTTCTTTTTGTTTGTTTTTATCTTTTAATAAGAAAATAAAAAAGTTTCCTCTTTTTTTATTCATTTTAAGTTTTTTTATTAGACTTATTGCTGTTATAGTATTAGATTTACCCCAAACAACCGATTTTTCAATTTTGCTTGATGCAGCTTCCTCTTTTTCTTTAGGAGATTTCTCTTTTCAATATACTGATTATTTTTCTTTGTGGGGTTATCAAACTGGTTTTGTTATATATGAAGGAATAATTTTAAAACTTTTTGGTAATGTGTTTGTTTTAAAATTTCTTAATATTTTATATTCTTCGTCCTTGTGTATCATAATATATTATTTTGCTAGACAATTATGTAATGAGAAAAGTGCAAAGTTAGTTTCACTTTTGTATATGATTTTTCCTTTTTCTATTTATTTAAATACAGTTTTAGCTAATCATCATATTGCTACATTTTTAACATATATAGGTATATTTTTTCTTTTACGAGAAGAGAGAAAAATATCTAATTATATAATAGCAGGAATATTGATAAGTCTTGGAAATATTATGCGACCAGAAGGTATAATTGTTGTTGTTACTCTTATATTATATGAGATATTTAGACTAAAAAAAGACAAGGTTAAAGTAGTAATGAAACATCTTGCTATATTTATTCTTGTTTACTTGTTAATAGGTATGGCTTCTTCCTTAATTATTACAAAAACAGGTATTAATAGTGAAGGTTTAAATAACAATGATACTTTATGGAAGTTTGTTTTAGGTCTTAATTATGATAGTTGTGGTTATTATGATGAAGATGATCTTATTTACTTAAATGATAAAGAGGCAGAACTTGAAGTGATTAAAGAGAGAATTTTAGTTGGTCCTTTGCAACTATCACAATTAATGGTGTGTAAAATTGATAATTTTTGGTTACAAAGTGATATTGCTACAGAAAATGAAACATATTTAGATAAAACAGTTAGTATTATGGGCTATGATGTTAAATTTGTTGATTTAGAAGAGATGTTTATGGGCTTTAATAGTATTCTTTATTTGTTTTCTTTGTTTGCTTGTTTATTTGGTATTATTTATAATTATAAATATATTTTAAAGTCTAAAGCACTATTCTTTGTAATTTTGATGATGGTTACTTTTGGAGTTTATTTATTAATAGAAATACAACCAAGATATGCTTATTTTATTCAAGTAACAATATTTATTTTAGCAGCTTATGGGTATAGTAAACTAATAGATTTTATTTCTAGAAGATTTAAGAATAACTAGGTGTTGCTATTGTTTTATATTAGATGTAGTGATAAAATAAAGTGCTGAAAACTGTAGGAGGGAGATTATGTTTAAACTAGTATCAAAATTTAAACCTAGTGGAGATCAGCCAGAAGCGATTATGGCATTGGTTAATGGTATTAAAGATGGTAAGATGGAGCAAGTTTTATTAGGTGCTACAGGAACAGGGAAAACTTTTACAATGGCAAATGTTATTAAAGAAGTTAATAAACCAACTTTGATACTTGCTCATAATAAGACTTTAGCAGGGCAATTATATTCGGAGATGAAAGAATTATTTCCAGAGAATAATGTTGAGTACTTTGTATCATATTATGATTATTATCAACCAGAAGCTTATGTTCCTAGTACTGATACTTATATTGAGAAAGACTCATCTATTAATGATGAGATAGATGAACTTCGTCATGCTGCAACATCTGCTTTGCTATCATCAAAAGATACTATAGTTGTCGCTAGTGTTTCTTGTATATATGGTATTGGAGAAGTAGAAGAATATAAAAATAAAATGCTGACTCTAAGGGTTGGTGAGGAAATAGAACGTAATGAGGTTTTGGTAAAGCTTGTAGAAATGCAATATGAAAGGAATGATTTAGATTTTCATCGTGGAACCTTTAGAGTAAGAGGAGATGTCTTAGAAATAATTCCTACTAATCAAAATCAAACGGGTTATAGAATTGAGTTTTTTGGTAGTGAAATAGATAGAATTAGTGAAATAGATGTTTTAACAGGGACTGTTACTTCTAATAAGAAAAATATTAGTATCTTTCCAGCTAGTCATTTTGTAATTAGTGATGATAAATTAAAAATAGCGATTAAAAGGATAAAAAAAGAATTACAAGAACGTTTAGAGGAACTTAAAAGCGAAAATAAACTTCTTGCTGCTGAACGTCTTGAACAAAGAACTAACTATGATATAGAGATGCTAGAAGAAACAGGATTTTGTCATGGCATTGAAAACTATTCTGCTCCTATGGCAGGACGTAGACCAGGTGAAACTCCTACAACTCTTATGGATTTCTTCGGTGATGATTATCTTTTAATAGTAGATGAGTCTCATGTAACTTTACCTCAAGTAAGAGGAATGTATAATGGTGATAGAGCAAGAAAACAAAATTTAGTTGACTATGGTTTTCGTTTGCCTAGTGCCCTTGATAATAGACCTTTAAAATTTGATGAGTTTGAAAAGAAAATAAAACAAGCTATTTATGTATCAGCAACACCAGGTGATTATGAACTAGAAAAGACTCATGGAGAGTACGTTGAACAAATTATTAGACCTACAGGATTACTCGACCCAACTATTGAAGTTAGAAAGACTGAAGGGCAAATAGATGATTTAGTAGGAGAGATAAATGAACGTATTAAGAGAAATGAAAGAGTTTTAATTACTACCTTAACTATCAGAATGAGTGAGGAGTTAACTAACTATTTAAAAGACTTAGATATTAAAGTAGCATACCTTCATACAGAAATTAAAACTCTAGAACGTTTGCAAATTATTCATGATTTAAGATGTGGTATTTATGATGTTGTTGTTGGAATAAATCTACTTCGTGAAGGTATAGATATTCCTGAAGTTTCTTTGATTGCTATATTAGATGCTGATAAGGAAGGTTTCTTAAGAAGTGAGAGAAGTCTTATCCAAACAATAGGACGTTGTGCTAGAAATGCGAATGGTCATGTTATTATGTATGGGGATAATATTACAGACTCTATGGATAAAGCCATTAAAGAGACAAAACGGCGTCGGGAAATACAGGAAGCTTATAATAAAGAGCATGGTATTGTTCCTAAAACAATTGAAAAAGAAATAAGAGAAGTAATAAGTAATGTTGATACTAAAGACTCTACTAAACCTAAGAAGAAATTAACTAAGAAGGAAAAGATGTTAGAAATTGAGCGAATTGAAACTGAAATGAGGGAAGCTGCTAAAAATCTTGACTTTGAACGTGCAATGGAACTTAGAAATGCTTTATTTGAAATGAAGAGTGAATAGTATGTTTTCTGCAAGAGTTGTGAAAAAGTATAGAAGATAACGAAGATTATCAACAATCTTTATATATTTATAAACTAGGTCTATATGAGGGTTAATTAGCATAGATTATAGATATTATAAAGAAATATATAGCTTATCAAGACATTAATGAACACATTGTTTAGGGTAGGTTAGATATATTTAGGGAATCTGATGGTTGCTATAAATTAAAGCTAGTTTTTTATTGCTAAAACTTTGTATTAAAGTTAATCAACATAATAGTAAAATTAAAATATATAGTTTGATGATAGAAGAATAAAATAGGAATACTGTTAAGCATTCCTATTTTTTTGTGTATATTAATCTTTTTGATATTTCCGTTTCTTGTTCTTCTCCTGTAAAAGTAATAGTATCCATTTGCATAGGACACAAATGATTAAGAGGATGAAGAATTGTAGGTGCACAGTCTTGTATTTTTACAATGCCACCACTAATTAGTATATCTGTTCCAGTATCAAGTGTCCTAAAACCTCTAACTTCTTTAGGAAGAATTTCTTTCTTAGGACTAATAATTCCTGTTCTAAAGTTTCCGATTCCAAAAGGAATACATCCATCGTGGTCATGACCTCCAATTAATAAGTCATATTCTTTTAATAGTTCTACATTTTTATCTAATTTAGCATATTCTGGAGAGTGAATTAAAGCAATATTGACGATGTCTTTAGGTAAGGCTTTATATAGTTCTTGATGATTAACAAAATCATCATAAAAAGATTCTAAATCTTCACAGTGAGTTTTTTTAGCATTTTTATAATAATAGTCAAAAGTCTGCATATAGCCCATAAACATAACATTATTATCTTTATAACAATCATTATTTAGGAAATGAACATTTTGAATTTTACTAATTTCATCCCAGTATTCTTGATTATAAGAAATATACTTCCTATCTTTCTTTTCAATAACATAATCATGACTACCTAAAATAACCATAGTAGGTGCCATACTAGCAGAAGCTTTTATCAAGTCTCTTAACTCTTTTCTCTTGTCATCTTTATCTAATTCTTTAGGACTATCAACCAAATCACCTAAGAAAGCATGATAGTCGGCTTTTTCTTTTTCTAATTGATATTTTATAGGATCAAGCTTTCTATTATCAACTAACCTACTTATATGTAAGTCTCCTAAAGTTACTAATTTAAAGTTATTTTTAACTTTATTATTATATATTTTTAAATCTCTAATTTGTAAATAATGATCTAAAAATAGTCTCATATATAATATACCTCCTCAACTAAATAGTGAGCATATTATATCACATCATTATAAAAATGTCAAAATCTCTCTTGACTAAGGAAATATTTTGTGGTAATGTATGCTTAAGCACTGAGAAGTGT
>CAZJKS010000015.1:0-15465 GCA_964546695.1 uncultured Muribaculaceae bacterium
TATACACTATATATTTAGATAATTTTAATAGTTATGATTTCTATGAAGAGATAATATTAAAGTATGAGTTACTAATAACTAAGACTATAGAAGAAGATGAACTTAATAAGATAATTAAAGAAAATAAAAAATATGAAAGTTATTATGAGGCCTTAAAAATTTTAAAAAGAACTATTAAAACTAAAGAAGAAGTAAGAAAACTTTTACTTGAGAAAAAATATAGTAAAGAAAATATAGAATTTGCTATTAGCACTTTAGAAAAACAAGGTTATATTAATGATAAAAACTATGCTAAAAGTTACGTTCATAATGCTATAATAACTACTAATAAAGGACCAAAGAAAATAGAAGAGGAATTACTAAAAAAGGGTATAGTACTAGAAGATTATAGGGAAGCTTTAGAAGAATATACATCTTCTTTAGAAAAAGAAAAAATAGAGAAGTTAATCTCTAAAAAAATAAAAGCTAATCATAATAAAAGTGCCAAAGTCTTAAAACAAAAACTAGGGTTAGATTTAATTAATAATGGTTTTTCAAAAGATATTATAAAAGAAGTATTAAACTCTACTAACATAGAAGAAAATAATGATATTTTAAAAAAAGAATATCAAAAATATTATAATAAATTAAGTAAAAAATATTCTGGCAAAGAACTAGAATATAAATTAAAACAAAAGATGTATAGCTTAGGATTTAATCTCCCAAAAGAATAAGGATAGAAAGTTAATTCTCTATCCTTTTAAAGTATACCCATTACTTTTATCATCAGCAGAAGAATAATTATTTTTAATTTCCTCGATATATTTATTTCCTAAACTTTCAAATTCTCTACCAGCTTCTAGTAAATCATCTCCTTCAATACCATAAGCTTTAAGTAAAGTTATAAATAAAGGAGCAGACCAAGCTTCATTTTCATCTTCCTTAACAATAGCTCTTTCAAATTCATATGGAGTGTTTATAGTTCTTTGTAAAGGAGGATATTTCACTAACAGATTAAGTTCCTCTATCTGTAAAATATCTGCTAAGTCATTATAATTACTTTTCCCCTTTTTTTGAAGATGATTATGTAAAACATAAGAAGCTTTGATTACATGATCATTATCTTCTATACCATATTGATAGTTAAGTACTCTAATATTACCTTTAGCTCTATCAATCATTCTACAAAATCTAGCCCAATCATTAAGTAACTCTAAAGACTCATTACCTTTAATCTCATCATATACTATTTCATTTCTTAATGTTTTTTTATACTCATAATCATTTTCTTTATCAGTATGTTTTAATTTTTTTTCTATTTCTTGCTTTATTTGTTCTCTCCATATAAAGAAATCCTCAGTTGTTTTGATATCAGGAAATTTACTAAAATCTTCTTCTACTTTTTTATATATAGGTATTAATCTTCTTTTAGTATCTTCAGTAATATCTCTTCTCATAATATAATCCCTTCCTTTCTTTGTGTTGCATATTATAACATATTACAAAATAATTGTCAAAAAAAGAGCAATTTTTTTGCTCTTCCTAATAACTAGAACTACTTACACTTTCAATTAGTTGTTCCATTAACTCTTCATAGTCATTTTTAAGACTATCATCATTAAACTCAATACCAGCTTCTTCTCTTATTTCTATCAAAGCATTATACATAAGTGCAGGATCATCATTAAGTTTCTCTTCAGCTAAAGTTTCTCTTATCTCATCTTCAACATCTTCAAGATCAGGTTTATCTTCTTGATCTGTTTTAAGTATTATATGATATCCATAACTAGATTGAACAGGCTCATCAGTGTATTCTCCAACCTCAAGATCAATAGAAGCATTTAAGAAAGCCTCATCCATATTATCATCTTTATTAAAATAATCAATAAGTCCACCATCTTCAGCACTACCAGTATCATCAGAATACTCTTTAGCAAGTTCTTCAAAATCAGCTCCCTCATCAAGTTGTTTAATTAAATCTTCTGCTTCCTTTTTAGCTTCTTCTTCAGCTTCTTCTATTTCTTCATCAGTCATATCATCAGTAGTATCAGGTGTAATTAAAATATGTCTAACTTGCATATCACCAATAATTTCATCTTCATAATATTCTTCAATCTCATCATCAGCGATACTTTCTTTAACATGATCTTCAATAGCTAAATTTCTTTTATATTCAAGTGATAACATTTCTCTTAACTCATCTTCATCTTCAACACCTAAATATTGTTGAATAGCAGCCAAGAAGACATCATCATCATCATATTGTGCTTTCATTTGTTCAATTTGAGCATCAATAGTCTCTTCTTCTTCCTCATCAGTTTCATATTTTTCATCAAGCAACTGATGATCAATCATATCAACTAAAACACTAATACCATATTTATCTCTTAACTCTTCATATAAGGCATCAGCCGTAATTTCCCCTTCATCATAACTTACAACAGTATAATTATTTTCAAGCTCTGCATTATTACCACAACCTGTAACAAATAAACACAAAGCTAAAGTAAAAGCTGTTATTTTTGCAATTTTTTTCATTTGTAAAATTCCTCCTAAAATATTGATTTCATTAAATATAATAGCATTAACTTAACTAACTTGCAAATAAATAAGGCAAATTTATCACACTTTTTTATTAATTACCATAAAATAATGTGAACACTAGAAAAAAAGGAGGATTAAGTTATGGGTAATTGTAATTCAAGCAGTGCTATAGTTCTAGTATTATTTATCTTACTAGTTATAATTATAGGTGCCTATATCTAAGATATAATAAGGAGGTGTAAAAATGTCTTGTTCAAATAATCAAACAGTAACTACAAACTGCTGTACATCTAGACCAAGAAATAGCTTTGTAATCATAGTAGTTTTATATATCTTACTAGCTATTATCTTAGGTTCTTGTATGACTTATTAATTAAGAAGCTCTTTATTAGAGTTTCTTTTTGTATGATATAAATATTTTAGTAAATACTAATCATGGTGAATATAATGAAAAAAGACTTTAACTTTTATTATTACTTAAACAATTTTCTTTTATTTTCTTTTTTTGGTTTTCTCTTTGAAAATATCCTACATTTAATAACAACAGGAAAACTTGCTAATAATCCTTTTTATGGTACTTGGATGCCCATATATGGTTTTGGTATTATTATTATGATTTTTCTAACTAGATTAATATTTAACAATTTAAAAATAAACAGATGGTTAAAAATTATTATTCTTTTCTTAACAGTAACTATTATCTTAACAATACTAGAACTAATAGGGGGGTACTTAACAGAGTTTGTTTTTCACAAAAGCTTTTGGGATTATACCGATTTAAAATTTAACTTTGGTAAATATATCGCTTTAGAAGTAAGCTTAGTCTGGGGTATCGCTTGTCTTATATTTCTTTATATAGTAAAACCTCTAACAGATAAATTCATAGAAAAAATTCCTAAACTTATTTCTATAATTCTCTTAATATTAATGATAATTGACTTTATTTTCAACTTCTTTCTAAAATAGATTGTAATAGCAAAAAAATAGAAAATAAAAAGTTTTACGGTTACAGTGGCAAAACTTTGACAAATGCTAAATGTTAGTATATAATGATATTAGAGGTGATATTTATGCTTGTAAGAGAAAAATATTTAAATCAGTTAATAGCAGGAAAAGACTTGAATTTAATAAAAGTAATTACTGGAGTAAGAAGAAGTGGAAAGAGTACCTTATTACTACAATATAAAGATTATCTAATAAATGAAAATATTAAAGAAGAAGATATAATATATATGAATTTTGAAAGTGCTATGTTTTATGATATAAAAGATTATAAAGATTTATATAATTATATAAAAGAAAAAGTAAAAAATAAAAATAAGAAATATATATTATTAGATGAAGTTCAAAATGTGGATAAATGGGAAAAAGCCGTTAATTCCTTATTAGTAGATATTAATTCAGATATTTATATAACAGGCTCAAATGCTTATCTTTTATCAAGTGAACTTACAACACTACTTGCAGGAAGAGTATTAACAATAAAGATATATCCATTTTCTTTTAAAGAATTTATTAAAGAGTATCCATTTAAAAATAATGAAGATAAGTACGAACAATTTGCTAAATACTTAAAATTTGGTGGTATGCCAATGTTAGTTAATATGAATGATAATGAAGAGTTGATGACTAATTATTTAAACGATATAAAAGAGGTTGTTTTAAAGAAAGATGTTATTAGTAGAAATAATATAAAAGATATAGTATTCTTAGATAATTTAATAAAATATATGGCTTCCGTTATAGGAAATTTAACTACTCCTAATTCTATTGCCGAGTTTATGAAGAAAAATGGTAGTTCTGTTAGTAATGAAACAGTAGATTCTTATTTAAAAATGTTAGAGAATGCTTATTTTATCTATAGAGTACCCAGATTTGAATTGAAAGGAAAACAACTATTAAAGACACAAGGTAAATACTATTTCGTTGATAATGGTTTAAAAAATGTAATAGATGGAACTTCCTCATATGATAGTGGTAGTAGTTATGAAAACTTAGTTTATATAGAATTATTAAGAAGAGGGTATGAGGTATATGTAGGAAAGTATGATAATATTGAAGTTGACTTTATTGCTATTAAATCTAATGAAAGAGTATACTATCAGGTATCACGAAGTATTTTAGATGAAAAAGTAGAAGAAAGAGAAAAGAAATCTTTACTTGCTATCAGTGATAATTATAAGAAAGTCATATTGACAATGGATAATGTAAAAAACAAACAAATAGATGGTATAGAAGTTGTAAATATTATTGATTTTTTAATGAGTGATGAATAATGAAAAAAGAAATAAAATATCTTATAACTAAATTAGATAATGATAATCTAAGTAAAGATGATATAGATAAAATTAATAATTTAATGTTTAATTTTCATGATAAAATAACTTCTCCTGACTTAATTTTAGTTCTAGCTAGCAGTTCTATTAAAAGAATAGAAAAAGCAGTAGAACTAGCCAAGAAATATCATTTAAAAATCTTAATAAGTGGTGCTAATTATTTAAAGAAAGATAGAATGTATGAATATGAAAAATATTATATATATGCTATTACTCATGGTATAAATAAAGATGATTTAATAATAGAATTTATTAGTCATAATACTAAAGAAAATATTATAAACTCTCTAAAACTAATAAAAGGTAAGTATCATAACATTATAATAATCAGTAGTTCTCAACACTTATTAAGAGTAAAACTAACTTTAGAAAAAGAATTAACAAAAAATAATATAACTAATCTAAACTTTTATCTTGTCCCTAGTTATGCTACTTTAGTACCTAAAGATACTTGGTATAAAGAGGAAAAAGCTAAAGAGATAATTAAAGGAGAACTAAAAAGATTAATTAAATATAAACTAATAAATGAGTAAAGAAACTCTCTACTCATTTTTTAACTTTTTATAAACCTCATCTAAATTATTTAACCTACTATTATCATAAGTACATTTAAAACTATCACTATTATATCTAGGTATTAAATGAATATGATAGTGTTTAATATCCTGTCCATAAAAATTATTCTGACAAATAGTTAAACCATCCATATTAAGTTTATCTTTTAATATAGGATAAATCTTAGTCTTAATAGTATCAATCATATAAGTTATCAACTCATTAGGTGTATCAAATAAATTTTCATAATGTTCTTTAGGAATAACTAAAGTATGACCATCACTATTAGGATTAACATCTAAGAAAGCTAAAACTTTATCATCTTCATATACTTTATATGAAGGAACATCTCCCTTAATTATTTTACAAAATAAACAATCATTCATAATTTTCTCCTCCTTTTACTATCTTTATTATACCATCATTATCAAAAGTAACACTATAATTATTTGTAACAAGTCCATTATCAATAGCAATAGTATTAAAACTATTAATCAGATTATTAAGATATGTTTCATCAAGGCTATCTACTTTAACATAATAACTAACAGTAAAATATCCCGTATTATAAATATTATCTTCTAAGATATCTATAATTTCATCACTACTATACTCATTTAAGTTTTTAAATACTATTTTTATATCCTGATAACTTGTATTATCAAATATTTCTTTATATTTGTTCAAAACACTAACAGCAGCATTTTCTATAATAGTCTTTCCCTCAACATAATTTTCTTCATAATTATCAGTAATTTTATTATTTAAAGAAGTAATAGTAAAGTTTAACTCTTCATAATCTTTATTATAATAAGTAATACTATAACTATTATTATCTTTATTATATTCTAAATCGCCACTCACTACTTCTAAATCACTATAATTATCTTCAAAGTACTCTTTTATCGCTGCCTCTTCATCCTTAGCTTTAAAAAATGGAACTTTCTCTCTTATTATAATAAATCCAAAAAAAATAATTACAATACTAAACAATAAAGCTTGACCTATTATCAACTTAGTAGCTTTCTTATCATACATTTAAATCACTATCCATTCTATTATATTTTATCAAAAGCTTTAAATATAAGCAATTATATGTTACAATAAGCTTGAATTTTTTACGCAGGTTAGAAAGGGTGATAACGTGTTTAAAATAGATAAGTTAAGTGTATTAATAAAAGATACTGATAGAAAAATATTAAAAGATTTCTCTCTTACTATAAATGATGGAGAAATTCATGCTATCATGGGACCTAATGGTGTAGGGAAAAGTACTTTATCAAAAGTAATAATGCACCATCCTGATTATGTTATAGATAGTGGTACTATTACTTATAATGAAAAGTCTCTAAATAGTTTATCAACTGATGAAATAGCAAGACTAGGAATATATTTACTTATGCAAGACCCATCCATTATTGATGGTGTAAGTAATAGTGAAGCTTTAAGAACAGCTTTAAAAGAAAGAGGTAGTGATACTAATTTATATTCATTTGTTACAAAAATGAAAAGTGAAATAGAATCTTTAAATCTTCCTAAAGATACAATGCATAGATCTATTAATAAAGGTTTATCAGGAGGAGAAAGAAAGAAAAATGAAGTTTTAGGACTAAAAGTATTAACTCCAAGCTTTATTATTTTAGATGAATTAGATAGTGGTCTAGATGTAGATAGCTTAAAAGTAGTTGCCAAAAACATCAATCTTTATTTAAAAGAACATAAAGATACAAGTGTTTTAATTATTACTCATTATAGTAGAGTTCTAGATTTAATTAAACCAGACTTTGTTCATGAGATGAAAGATGGTAAAATAATTAAAACTGGAGATATTACTCTTGCTAAACAAATAGAAAAAACAGGTTTTACTGGGATAAATGAAGTGGAGTCAAGTGAAAACCATGAATAATATATTATTAGATAGTACAGTTTGTTTTAATAAAGAAGGTACATTTAAACTAGAACTAGATAAAGATACTACTATTAATATTGAAAGTAATAACGTAAAACTATATCTTGTTGCAAAAAATAAGATAAAGGTTAATTTTAATATAGAAAAATCTACAACTATCTATAATATTACAGAAGAAACTATTACTATAAATGCTAATATCTATAATAATGCTAAACTAGATTTTTATAATATGACTGTTACTGATAAAAAGATAATTAATGAAATAAATATTTATCATCAAAATAAAGATACTATCAGTAATGTTATATGTCATGGTATTAGTTATCTAAAAGGAGATTTAAAGCTTAGTGTTAATGGCTATATTAAAAAGGGTATAATAGGCTCTATTTGTAATCAATCTAGTAGAATAATTAATTTAGATGATGCTAAAAGCTTAATAGAACCAAATCTTTTTATCGATGAGTTTGATTCCATTGCCAATCATTCTGCCTATACAGGGCCCTTTGATAATAAATTATTATTCTATTTAGAAACAAAAGGTATAAATAAGAAAGAAGCATTTAATCTTTTATTAAATGGATTTATGAAATTAGTAGAACTACCTAAAGATTATGAGAGCGTACTTGATAATATTTTAGATAAAGTAATGAGGTGATTACATTGAAATTAGTTTTGGCATCACAAGGATTTACTACTGAAGAAATTGCTAAAGAAGTAGAAAAATTAATAGGAAAGCCTTTAAAAGAAATAAACATTGCTATAATTAATGAAGCCTATGTAGGACTTGATGGTACAAAAGATAAAAGATGGCTAATAAAAGAACTATCTAACATCGAAAAGTATATTGGTGGTGTTATAGATTTTGTTAACTTTAAAGCCTATAGCAAAGAAGAGATAAATAATCGTTTAAATATGGCAGACTTAATTTATATAGTTGGTGGAAAACAGCATTTATTAGAAAAACTTTTTAGAGAAACTGATACTATAGATATAATTAAGAATATAAGTAAAACAAAAGTAATAATGGGAACATCTGCAGGTTCAATTGTCCTTGGTAAGAAAATTACAAGCGAAAAGTTTTGGGATGAGCGTTATCCAAAAGATAAAGAACTTGCTAAAACTCATGAAGAACTAAACTTAGTAGATTTTAATATAATTCCTCATTACATGAGAGAAGACCATAAAAAGTGGACTAAAGACTTTTTTGAAAGAGTCTTAAAAGATAATGAATTTAAAGTTTATGCCATAAAAGATAGTCAAGCTGTCGTATATAATGATGGAAAAATAGAATTTATTGGTGGTACACCAGATATTTTTGGAAGAAAGTAGAAACTGATGAATAACAAATATAATAATATTTTAATGAATAATATTAAATTGATGAAGATGGCAACAGATTGTTGCCAAATTACTCTATAATCAATTTAAAACTAGGAGGTGAAATTCATGTATAGAGAAGATTTTCCTATTTTAAATAATGATATAATATATTTTGATAATGGAGCGACTACTCTAAAACCTAAATGTGTAGTTGAAGCGATGAATGATTATTACTATAATTATGGAGCGAATATTCATAGGGGAGATTATAAAATATCTTTAAAAGCTAGCGTTGAATATGAGAAAGCAAGAGATAAAGTAAAAGACTTTATAAATGCTAAAAATAGTAAAGAAATAGTTTTTACTAGTGGTGATACAACATCTTTAAACATGATTGTCTTTGGCTTTATGGAAGATTATTTAAATGAAGGTGATGAAGTCTTACTTACTAAAAGCGAACATGCCTCAAACATCTTACCTTGGTTAGAATTATCTAAAAAGAAAAATATAAAGATAAGTTATATACCTTTAAATGATAATCATGAATTAACTATAGAAGCCCTAACTAATACTATAACAGAAAAGACAAAAGTAATCTCTATCGCTCATATTACTAATGTAGTAGGAGATGTAAGAGATATTAATTTGATAAGTAAAACTGCTCATAAACATAACATAATACTTGTAGTAGATGGAGCTCAAAGTGTTCCTCATATGAAGACAGATGTTATATTAGATGATATTGACTTCCTAACATTTTCTGCTCATAAAATGCTAGGGCCAACTGGGGTAGGAGTACTTTATGCCAAAG
Source organism: uncultured Muribaculaceae bacterium (assembly GCA_964546695.1). Lineage (GTDB taxonomy): Bacteria > Bacillota_I > Bacilli_A > RF39 > UBA660 > Onthousia. Next base: position 9,458 of record CAZJKS010000015.1, read on the forward strand.
AAGAATTTTTAGAAAAGATGAAGCCTATAGAATATGGGGGAGGCATGAATCAATACTTTGAAGTAACAGGCGAAGTAGAGTATAAAAGTATACCAACAAGATTAGAAGCAGGTACTCCTCCTATCGCTGAAGTAATAGGACTAGGCGCTGCCATTGATTATTTAAATAGTATTGGTATGGATAAAATCTATGAGTATGAGAAAGACCTAAAGAAATATCTTGTCTCTAAACTAGAAAAAAATAAAAAAATAATTTTATATAATACGAGTACTGATAGTGGTGTTTTAGCATTTAACTTAGAAGGAATATTTAGTCAAGATACAGCCATTTACTTAGATCACTATAATATCTGCATAAGAGCTGGTAATCACTGTGCTAAAATATTAAAAGATGAAATAAATATAAGAAATACCTGTCGTATCAGTTTATACTTTTATAATACGAAAGAAGAAATAGATAAATTAGTAGAAGTCTTAGAAAAGTCTGATGATTTATTTAAAGTAATATTGTAGGAGGAGTAATCATGGATAGTGAATTAAAAAGAGAAATAATACTAGATAATTATAATAATCCTTATCATAAAGGGTTAAAGAATGAAAGAGGTTATAAAAAAGCTAATACTAATAATGAATCTTGTATTGATAATATTGATATAGAACTAAAAATAGAAGATGGTAAGGTAGTAGATGCTGCCTTTGATGGGGAAGCTTGTGCAATCTCAACTTCTGCTACTTCCATTTTTTTAAGAAAAATAATAGGTATGAATGTTGATGAGGTTAAAGATTTAATCAAAAACTATGAACATCTAATTGATGAGAAAGATTATGATGAAGAAAAACTAGGTGAACTTATGGCCTATGATACTATCTATATGCAACCTAATAGAAAACATTGTGCCTTACTTCCTGTTGATACGATAAATAAGATTCTAAAGGAGGAAAACAGTGGAGATTAAGGGACTAACTAAAGAGAATATTTTAAAAATATCAGAACATAAAAAAGAAAGAGACTGGGTCAAGGATTATCGATTAAAGTCATATGAATATTTTGAAAAGATGAATAAAACTTTACCTTTTGGGCCTAGTTTTAAACTTAACTTTGATGATATTATTTACTATAAGAGTACAACTGATAAATTAACTGATGACTGGTCTAAAGTTATGAAACCAATTAAAAGCGAATTAGATAAACTAGGTGTACTTGAAAGTGAACAATATATGGCTGGTATGGGAGTACAGTATGAAAGTGAAGTAATCTATCATAATATGCTTAAGGAACTTGAATGTAAAAAAGTAATCTTTACATCAATTGATAATGCCATTAAAGAATATCCTGATCTTGTAAAAAAATACTTTGGTAAGATAGTAAAAAACACAGATAATCTATACGCTGCTTTAAATGGTTCTGTTTTTTCAGGAGGAAGTTTTATCTACATACCACCTCATACTAAACTAGATAGACCACTTCAAAGTTACTTTAGAATTAATAGTAAAGGAATGGGTCAGTTTGAAAGGACTTTAATTATAGTCGATGATGATAGTGAACTTCATTATATTGAAGGATGTACTGCTCCTACTTATGCTACTTCGTCCCTTCATGCTGCCGTTGTCGAAATCTATGTAGGAAGAAATAGTAAATGTCGCTACACGACTATTCAAAACTGGGCTCCTAATGTCTATAATCTAGTTACAAAAAGAGCCTTAGTTGAAGAAAATGGTATCATGGAGTGGATTGATGGTAATATTGGAAGTAAACTGACAATGAAATATCCTTGTTGTATTTTAAAAGGAGATAACTCTACTGGTACTTGTATTAGTATCGCTGTTGCAAGTAACAAGCAAATTCAAGATACTGGTGCTAGAATGATACATCTAGGAAAAAATACAAATAGTAAGATTATCTCTAAAAGTATCTCTAGAACGAAAGGTAATGCTACCTATCGTGGAGATGTTAAAATAAATGAAGAAGCGACTAACTCCTATTCCATGATAAAATGCGACACATTAATACTTGATAAAGATAGTATTAGTGATACTATACCTACAAATATAGTTTCTAATAATACAAGTACAATTGAACATGAAGCGACTGTCTCTAAGATAAATGATGCAAATATCTTTTATTTACAAAGTAAAGGAATCCCTAAAGAAAGATGTGAAGAATTAATCGTACTAGGTTTTTTAGAAGAGTTTAGAAAAGAATTACCAATGGAATATGCTGTTGAACTAAATCAAATTTTAAAAAGAAATTTATAATTTTTTAAAAAAGTATGAATTTTGTAAATTGACCCCTAATTTAGAGGTCAATTTTTAAAATTTACTAAAGGAATTTTCAAAATTCACTAGAAAATAAGCTCGAATTTTCAAAATTGCCTTTTTGCAAGTTTAAAAGAACTGTGATAGCCTATCTTCCGAAAGGAGGAATTATATGTTAAATAGTCTGATTTTAGTAGGGCGTTTAACCAAAGAAATTGATATTAAAGAAACAGAAACAGGTAAGAAAGTAGGCACCCTTTCACTAGCTGTTCCTCGTTCTTTCAAAAATATGGATGGAGTTTATGAAACCGATTTTATCAATTGTACCCTTTGGGAAGAAAAAGCAAAACTTACTAAGGAATATTGTAAAGTTGGAGATATAGTTGGTATAAGAGGACGTCTTCAAAGTAATATTATTAAAACAGAAACAGGGACAAGATATTTTTTAGAAGTAGTTGCCGAAAAAGTAACTTTTCTATCAAATAAGAAAAAAGATGATGTCAAGAATATCGATATTTAGCCATTTTTTCCCTTATTTTACAATAACTCTTGACAATTATTATTAAAAAGATTTATAGTTTAATAAATAATTAATAAGGAGGAACAAATGTGTTACTAGGAAAACGTATAAAAGAATTACGTACTGCGAATGATTTAACACAACAAGAGTTGGGCGAGTATGTAGATGTTACAAAGGTAAGTATTTGTTGCTATGAAAATGGTACAAGAGTCCCAACTTTAGATACCCTATTAAAACTAAGCAAGTTTTTTGATGTAGGTATTGATTATCTATTAGGGTATGATAATCAGATAAAGCCTAAAGGTGCTAATAAGATTACTAAGATGGCTAAAGAAGAAATAGAGTTTATTGTAGGATTAAGAGATATTGAAGATATTTATAATCTTGTTATAAAAAATCCAAAAGAGGCTCTTGCATCTATAAAAGAGAAGTTACAATGACTTCTTTTTTTAATGAAAAAAATTGAATAAACAAGGTTGACAAACATTTTTTCTATATAGTAAACTTAAAACTAGGTTATATTCAACTGATGAACAAACATAGCTTTTAAATGTAATCATCTTGTATATAATTATTATTTGTGTTATCAAAAAGATTATAAAAGCAACTAATAAACTCAAGTAGAAGTCTTGAAGATAACATAATAATAAGACTTTCGTCTTATAGTAAATCTAGTTATAGGAGAATATATATGAATGAAGTAATAATAAATGAAATTAGTAAAGACTTAAATATTAGTAAAAAACAAGTTACTACTGTTTTAAAACTATTAGAAGAAGGTAATACGATTCCTTTCATTGCAAGATATAGAAAGGAAGCTACAGGAGCTTTGGATGAAGAAGTAATTAAATCTATTGATGATGTTTATCAATATCAAAATAATTTATTGAAAAGAAAAGAGGATGTCATTAGATTAATTGATGAAAAAGGACTACTTACAGATGATTTAAAAACATCTATTTTAAAATGCACTAAATTAGTTGAAGTAGATGATTTGTATCGTCCATTTAAAGAAAAGAAAAAAACTAAAGCAACAGATGCTATTAATAATGGCTTAGAACCTCTTGCTAAAATAATTATGTCATCTCCTCTTGAAGGAGATATTAATAAAATAGCAAATAAATATATTAATGATAAAGTTAAAAGTATAGAAGAAGCTATTATGGGAGCTAAATATATAATTGCTGAATGGATTAGTGATAATGCCTACTTTCGGAAATGGATTAGAAGTTATATATTTAAAGAAGGAGTTCTTATTAGTAAATTAAAAAAGAATAGTGAAGATCCAAATAAAACATATAGTAATTACTATGATTTTAGTGAATTAGTTAAATATATTAAACCTCATCGTATTCTTGCTATCAATAGAGGAGAAAAAGAAGGAATTCTTACTGTAAAAATAGATTATGATACAAATAGTATTGTTAATTTTTTAGAAAATAAAGTCATAAAAAATAAGAAGAGCTTTGTATATGAAATAATAATGGATGCTATAAGTGATAGTCTTAAACGCTTAATACTACCTAGTGTTGATAGAGAAATAAGGAGCGAATTAAAAGAAAAAGGAGAAGTACGTGCTATTGATAATTTTTCTTATAATGTAGAAAAGCTTCTTCTAACACCACCTTTAAAAGATAAGATTGTAATGGGTTTTGATCCTGCTTTTAGAACTGGTTGTAAACTAGCTGTTCTAGATAAAACAGGTAAAGTTCTTGCTATAGAGGTAATTTATCCTACAGAACCACATAATGATATAGAAGGCTCTAGAAAAAAAATACTTGAACTTATTGATAAATATAATATTGATGTAATTGCGATTGGTAATGGTACAGCTTCAAGAGAAAGTGAAGCCTTTGTCGCTGATACAATTAAATATGCTAAAAAGGATGTTTCCTATATAATTGTTAGTGAAGCAGGAGCCTCTGTTTATTCTGCTAGTAAACTTGCAATTGAAGAGTTTCCACAATTAACTGTGGAAAAAAGAAGTGCTATAAGTATAGGAAGACGTGTTCAAGATGCTCTAGCAGAACTTGTTAAAATAGATCCTAAAAGTATAGGTGTTGGTCTTTATCAACATGATGTACCCATAAAAAAGTTAGATGAATCACTTAACTTTGTAGTTAGTAAAGCTGTTAATGGTGTTGGAGTAAATATTAATACTGCTAGTCCCTCATTACTTAAATATGTCTCAGGCCTAAATAAGAAAGTAATAGATAATATTATCTCTTTTAGAGATAAATATGGTAAGTTCAAAAATCGTAATGAATTACATGAAATTAAAGGAGTTTCGGATAAAGTCTATGAACAATCAGTTGGTTTCTTAAGAATATTAGATGGTGATAATCCCTTAGATAAGACATCCATCCATCCTGAAAGTTATGAAAAAACAATTAAGCTTTTAGATTATCTAGGATTTAATGTTTATGATTTAGGTAGTAAAGAATTAAATAATAAACTTAATAATCTAAATATAGAAGAGATAAGTAAAAAAATAGATATTGATCAATATACTTTAAAAGATATTATTACATCTTTAGAAAAACCAATGCGTGATTTAAGAGATGATTATCCTCAACCTATATTAAGAAATGATATACTTCATCTAGAAGATTTAAAAAAAGGAGATAAATTACAAGGAACAGTTCGTAATGTTGTAGATTTTGGTCTATTTATAGATATAGGTTTAAAAAATGATGGTCTTGCTCATATCTCTAAATTAACTAAAGAATATATTAAAAACCCTAGTGAGCTATTTAGTGTAGGAGATATAGTAGACTGTTATGTAGATGATATAGATTTAGATAAGAAAAAAGTCAGTTTAACTTTATTAAAAAATATTTAAGCTCTAATAAATTGATATAAATCTATTGAAATGTCAATCTATAATAGATGTATATACTAAAAAATATATTTCTTCTAGTTTTTATTTTAAACTAGAATTATCATTAAAAATACAACCCAAGAAAAATAGTATTTAATTACTATTTTTTTTGTGATATAATCAAAGTTAAGATAGGTGATAGAAATGGTAGGTAAAATTGGCAACTTATTTAAAAAAGGCTATAATGATTGGATAAAGATAACGGTTACTACCTTAATCTCAGCAGTAATGGTTATTTTATTTTCTAAGATGGTAGTAACTTCATATGCCATCCCAACAGAATTACCAGATACTCTTACATCAGGTATGGGAGATACTTTTACAGAAAGAATTAATTTATTTCCTAGTTTAA
>CAZJKS010000016.1:0-14903 GCA_964546695.1 uncultured Muribaculaceae bacterium
TTATCTCATTATCTGCTTTATCAAGTAAGATTGTCAATTTTTTTTGCAAAAAAACTTTCAAAAAATGCTTGTATTTCAATGGTTTATATGATAATATTGTTTATGTGTGACTGCTTAGATGTGGGAGGTTGTCGATACGCCAGGTTAAGTTGTTAACTAGCTGTCGGGTTATTCACACGGAGCAAGTCTATACTAGATATAGGCGAAGGGAGGACGTAAATAGTGTCAACACAAAAGATTCGTATTAAGTTAAAGGCATATGATCATAAAATACTTGATAATGCTGTAACTAAAATTGTTGAAACAATCAAAAGAACTGGGGGAGATATAGTTGGACCTGTACCTCTACCAACAGAAATTGAAAAATTCACAATTTTAAGGGCTGTTCATAAATATAAAGATAGTCGTGAACAGTTTGAAAGAAGGACACACAAGAGATTAATTGACATTAAAAATCCTAGTAAGGAGACGATTGATGCATTAGCTCGTCTTGATTTACCAAGTGGTGTCGATATTAAAATTAAAACAAACTAAAAATAGGAGGAATTAAAAATGAAAGGAATCTTAGGTACTAAAAAAGGGATGACCCAAGTATTTACTACTGATGGTAAACTTATTCCTGTAACTGTTGTTGAAGTTGAACCTAATGTTGTTACTCAAATTAAAACTATGGAAACAGATGGTTATGAAGCTATTCAGTTAGGATATAAGTCAGTTAAAGAAAAACATAGTAATAAACCTAAAATGGGTCATACCAGTAAAGCTAATACTGAACCTAAGCGCTTCTTAAGAGAAATAAAAGGCGTAAATGTAGCTGATTACACTTTAGGACAAGTATTAGATGCCAGTATATTTGAAGCTGGCGAAATTGTAGACGTTAGTGGAGTTAGCAAAGGAAAAGGTTTTCAAGGTGTAATCAAACGTCACAATCAAAGTCGTGGACCTATGGGACATGGATCACAATATCATCGTGGAGTTGGTTCTTTAGGAACAATGAGACCAATGCACGTATTAAAAGGTAAGAAATTACCTGGACAGATGGGTAATGTAAATTCTACTGTTCAAAATCTTGAAGTTATAGCAGTAGATTTAGAAGATAATGTAATTTTAATTAAAGGAAATGTTCCTGGACCTAAAGAAGGGTTAGTGGTAATTAAAACTGCTGTTAAGAAATCAGGAAAGAAAAATGCTGCTAAAGACTTAATCACTTATGAAGAGATGAAAGAAGCTGAAACTACTATAGAATCAGAAGAGAATGTTAATGCTGAAGAAGTAGTAGATGAAGCTGTTGCAACTGAGTCTAGCAAAACAACTGAAGAATAATCATCACTACAATTTAAATAAAGTTATGTTATGTAGTGAAAGGAGGAAAAGTATGAAAAAGATAGATCTTTTAAATCTTAAAGGTGAAAAAGTAAGTGAATTAAAATTAAATGAAGAAATATTTTCTATTACCCCAAATGATAAAGTGTTATATGATGCAATTATTCTTACAAGAGCATCATTAAGACAAGGTACTCACTCTACTAAGAACCGTTCTGAGGTTAGAGGTGGAGGACGTAAACCATGGAGACAAAAGGGAACTGGACATGCACGTCAAGGTTCTATTAGAGCTGTACAATGGGTAGGTGGAGGACGTTATGGAACTCCTGTACCAAGAGATTACAGTAAAAAACAAAATCGTAAAGAAAGAAGATTAGCATTAAAGAGTGCATTAAGTCATAAATTTAATGATAATGAAGTAATTGTTATGGAAGAGTTGACATTTAAAACACCTAAGACAAAAGAAACAGTTGCTTTACTTAATACTTTGAAAATTGCTGATAAAAAAGTTTTATTTGTAGTAGATGACTTTACGGAAAATCTTATTTTGTCATCTAGAAATATTCCAAATATAGCATTAATTTCAGCTGATGAAATAAACGTTTTAGATTTAGTAAATTCTGATGTTGTAGTTTTTACTGCTAATGCTATTAAGAAAATAGAGGAGGCTCTTAAATAATGGATACTAAATACTTAGAAATAATTAAAGAAGTTGTTAATACTGAAAAAAGCAATGCTTTAGGTGATAACAATCAATATGTATTTAAGGTTTCTTCTAAAGCTAATAAAATAGAAATTAAACAAGCTATTGAGAAAATCTTTAAAGTACATGTAAAAGAGATAAGAACATTAAATGTAAAACCTAAAAAAAGAAGAGTTGGTCGCTATAGTGGATTTACAAATAGATATAAAAAAGCTATTGTAACTCTAGCTGATGGTGAACAAATTGATCTTGGTTAGAAGGAGGAAACAGAAATGGCAATAAAAAATTATAAACCTACTACACCAGGACGTAGAGGAATGAGTACTCTTACAAATGATGAGATTACAAAAACTACACCAGAGAAGAGTTTGACTGTAACTCTTAAGAAGAATTCTGGTCGTAATAATCAAGGGAAAATAACCGTTCGTCATCAAGGCGGTGGTTCTAAGAGAAAATATCGTCTTATTGATTTTAAAAGAAATAAGAAGGATATTACTGGTGTTGTAGCGAGTATTGAATATGATCCAAATAGAACAGCAAATATTGCATTGATTAACTATGTGGATGGTGAAAAGAGATATATTATTGCTCCTAAGAATTTACAGGTAGGAGATAAAATTATATCAGGTGATAATGTTGATATTAAAGTGGGTAATGCTCTTCCTATTATGAATATTCCAGTGGGTACTGTTATTCACAATATTGAACTTAAACCTGGTAAGGGTGCTGCTCTTGCAAGAAGTGCTGGAGCTAGTGCACAAATACTTGGCCGTGAAGGTAAATATGTAATGATTAGATTATCAAGTGGAGAACAAAGAAAAGTTCTTGGAACTTGTATGGCTACAGTTGGTGTTGTTGGTAATGAAGATGCTAGCTTAGTTAAAATTGGTAAAGCAGGTCGTAAACGTCATATGGGTGTTCGTCCTACAGTTCGTGGTTCTGTTATGAATCCTAATGATCATCCACATGGTGGTGGTGAAGGACGTGCTCCAGTTGGACGTAAGGCTCCTCTTACTCCATGGGGTAAACCTGCTCTTGGTTATAAAACAAGAAATAATAAAAAGACTGACAAATTTATTGTACGTCGTCGTAATAGTAAATAGGAGGATGAAATATGGCTAGAAGTTTAAAAAAAGGACCTTATGTCTTTCCAAGACTATTAAAAAGGGTTCAAAAATTGAATGAAACTGGAAAAAAAGAAGTTATTAAAACTTGGTCACGCCGTTCTACTATCTTTCCTGAATTTATAGGTCATACCTTTGCGGTTCATAACGGTAAAGAATTTATCCCCGTTTATGTTACTGAAGATATGGTTGGACACAAATTAGGAGAATTTGCTTTAACTCGTAAAAATGGTGGACATGGCTCTGACAAAAAATAAAGAGACTAGGAGGATATGATAATGGAAGCAAAAGCAATTGCTAAAATGCAAAGAATATCACCTATTAAAGCTCGTTTAGTAGTAGATACTATTCGTGGTAAAAAAGTAAGTGATGCTCTAGCAATATTAGAAAATACAAATAAAAAAGCGGCACACCTTACTAAGAAAGTTTTAAATTCAGCAGTAGCTAATGCTGTTAATAATAATGGTCTAAATGCCGAAGATTTATATGTAAAGGAAGCACGTGTTGATGCAGGTCCTGTAATGAAAAGAGTAAAATTCGATTCTCGTGGACGCATTGGACATAAAGATAAGAGAACAAGTCACATAGTTATAACAGTGGCAACAATTTAATAAGGAGGAACTATAATGGGACAAAAAGTTAATCCAAATGGCTTAAGGCTTGGCATAAATAAAGATTGGGAAGCTAAATGGTATGCTCCTAAGGGTGAAGTTTCTAAGACTTTAAAAAATGATATTAAGATTAGAAATTATATCGATGAAAATCTTAAAAATGCAGGAATTGCTAAAGTTGAAATAGAAAGAACACCAAAGAAATGTGAAATTTCTATTCATACATCACGTCCTGGTGTTATTATTGGACGTGGTGGAGAAGAGATTACAAAGCTTAGAGATAAACTTTCAAAAGCCGTTGGTGAAAACATTCAAATTTCAATTGTTGATATTAAGAAAGCAGATCTTAATGCTCAATTAGTAGCTGATTCAATTGCCAGTCAAATTTCAAATAGGGCATCATTTAGAATGGCTCAAAAAAGGGCGATTAGAAATGCTATGAAAGCTGGTGCTAAAGGAATTAAAACTAAAGTATCAGGACGTTTAGGTGGTGTAGAGATGGCTCGTAGTGAAGGATATACTGAAGGTACTATTCCTTTGCATACACTTAGAGCAGATGTTGATTATGCTATAAGTGAAGCTGATACTACCTATGGTAAAATTGGTGTAAAAGTATGGATCTACAAAGGTGAGATTCTATCATCAAAGAAAGATAAAGAAAGTAAAGCTAAAGGAGGTAATTAAAGTGTTAATACCATCAAGAACTAAATATCGTCGTGTTCACAGATTACCTTACGAAGGCAAATCAAAGGGTAATCGCGAGTTACACTTTGGGGAGTATGGGTTACAAGCTAAAGAAGGAGCATGGATTACAGCAAACCAAATTGAGGCTGCTCGTGTTGCCATGACTCGTTATATGAAACGTGGTGGAAAGGTATGGATAAATATATTTCCACATATGCCATTAACAAAGAAACCTATCGGTACTCGTCAAGGTAAAGGTAAAGGTAATGTTGAAGAATGGGTAGCAGTAGTAAAAGAAGGAAAAATTATGTTTGAGATAGCTGGAGTTTCTGAGGAAGTAGCTCGTGAAGCTTTAAGACTAGCAAGCCATAAGTTACCAATTACTTGTAAATTTGTAAAAAAAGATGATCCAAAAGATGGAGGTGTTACAAATGAAGGTTAAAGAAATTAGAGAATTATCAAATGATGAGATTTATGCTAAGCTTAAAGAATCTAAAGAAGAATTATTCAATTTACGTTTAAGTGGGGCAATGGGTAATCTTGAAAAACCTTCTAGACTTAGAGAGTTAAGACACCAAGTAGCAAGACTTAAGACCGTTTTAAAAGAACGTGAGAAAGAAGAAAAGGTTGATTAGGAGGTAAGTTATGGAGAAGAAAATGACACATGAATTAGTTGGTAAGGTAGTTAGTACTAAAAATAATAAAACTATTACCGTATTAGTAGAAACACATAAAATGCACCCAAAATATCATAAAAGAGTTAAATCATCAAAAAAATATTGTGTACATGATGAGACTAATAAAGCAAAAGTTGGAGATGTTGTTAGAATTGTTGAGACTAAACCAATTTCTAAAACTAAACATTTCTATTTAAAAGAAATTGTAAAAGAAGCAGTTATTCTATAACTCTTAAGGTAAAGGAGGATAATCTATGTTACAACAAGAAAGTAGATTAAAAGTTGCAGACAACTCAGGAGCACGTGAATTGTTAGTAATTAGAGTGCTAGGAGGAAGTCATGTTAAAACTGGAAATATTGGAGATGTAGTTGTTGGAACCGTTAAAAATGCTATACCAAATTCACCACTTCCTAAAGGTAAAGTTGTAAAGGCTGTAATTGTAAGAAGCAAAAAGGGAGTAAGACGTGAAGATGGTAGTTATATCAAATTTGATGATAATGCTTGTGTAATCATTAGAGATGATAAAAGTCCAGTAGGAACTCGTGTCTTTGGTCCAGTAGCACGTGAACTTCGTGATAAAGACTATATGAAAATAGTAAGTCTTGCGAAAGAAGTACTATAAGGAGGAAAATTATGAAGTTAAAAGTTGGAGATAAAGTAGTTGTTATAAGTGGTGCTGATAAAGGTAAGGAAGGAAAAATTATCAAAACACTTAGAAGTGAAAATAAAATAATTGTAGAGGGAGTACATATTGTTAAGAAACATCAAAAACCTACTGGTCAAGAATCAGGTGGTATTTTAGAAATAGAGGCTCCTATTGATGCTTCTAATGTTATGATAGTAGATCCTAAAACTAAAAAAGGCACTAGAATTTCTTATACAACAGATAAAAAAGGAAAAAAAGTAAGAATTAGTACAAAGTCTAAAGAAGTACTTGATTAGTGGAAGGAGGTTATATTATGACATTAAAAGAGAAATATATAAAAGAAGTAGTTCCAGAACTTATGAGCAAATATGGTTATAAATCAATAATGGAAGTACCAAAACTAGAAAAAGTTGTTATTAATATGGGTGTTGGAGATGCAACTACAAATTCTAAGTTATTAGATGCTGCTCTTGCAGATCTTGAGAAAATTTCTGGTCAAAAACCGGTGGTTACAAAAGCTAAGAAATCTATCGCTGGCTTTAAGATTAGAGAAGGACAAAAAATTGGTTGTAAAGTAACACTTAGAAGTGATAATATGTATAACTTTGTTGATAAACTTATTTCTATCTCACTTCCACAAGTTCGTGATTTTAGAGGAGTTAATCCTAAATCTTTCGATGGTCGTGGTAATTATACATTAGGTATTAAAGAACAATTAATCTTTAGTGAAATAAATTATGATGAAATAGTTAAAGTGCGTGGTATGGATATTATATTCGTAACAACTGCTAAAACTAATGAAGAAGCTTATGACTTATTAAAGGGTCTAGGAATTCCTTTTAGAAAGTAATGGAGGGTAAAAGATGGCAAGAAAAAGTATGGTTGTTAAACAAAGTAGAAAGCCAAAATATAAAGTACGTGAATATACACGTTGTGCACGTTGTGGCAGACCTCATGCTGTTATGAGTAAATTTGGAATCTGCCGTATTTGTTTCCGTGAATTGGCTTATAAAGGACAAATACCAGGCGTTAAAAAATCAAGTTGGTAAAAGACTGGTAAGTAAAGGAGGAAAAAAGATGGCTGTAGTTACAGATACAATTGCAGATATGTTAACTCGTATTCGTAATGCTAATGCTATGCGTTATGAAGAAGTAAAGATTCCTTCATCAAAATTAAAATTAGAAATAGCAAGAATTTTAAAAGAGGAAGGATTTATCGAAGATTATAAGTTAGAGAAAGATGATGTACAAGGTACAATTGTTCTAACATTAAAATATGGTGAAAATAAAGAAAGAGTAATAACAGGCTTAAAGAGAATTTCTAAACCAGGACTTAGAGTGTATGCTAAGAATGATGAAATTCCTAAAGTACTTAATGGCTTAGGAATTGCTATTATTTCTACTTCTAAGGGTATTATGACAGATAAAGAAGCAAGAAAAAATAAATTAGGTGGCGAAGTTCTAGCTTATGTTTGGTAAAAGGAGGTGTTTTGAGTGAGCCGTATTGGAAATCGTAAAATTGAAGTTCCTGCAGGAGTAACTGTAAAAGAAGAAAATGGTATTGTTACAGTTACTGGCCCAAAAGGAAGCTTGAGCCAAAAAATGTTAAAGGGAATTAGTATGATTCAAAGTGAAAATATAATTACATTAACAAGAGAAAGCGATGCAGTAAAAGCAATGCATGGAACAATGAATGCACTTCTTCAAAATATGATTACAGGTGTAACTAAAGGATATGAGAAGGGTCTAGAAATAGTAGGTGTTGGTTACCGTTTCAATGTGAGTGGAAAAAGTCTAACTATTAATGCTGGTTATTCTCATCCTGTAGTAATGAGTATACCTGATGGGCTTAGTGTAGAAGCACAATCTAATACAGAAATTACTGTTAAGGGTATTGATAAAGCCTTAGTTGGAGAATTTGCTGCTGAAATTAGAAAAGTACGTCGTCCTGAACCTTATAAGGGTAAAGGTATTCGTTATAAAGATGAACATATTAGACGTAAAGAAGGAAAGAAAGCTGCTTAAGCTAGTAGGAAGGAGAGAAATGTATGATTAATAAAAAGTCAAGAAATAGTATGCGTGAAGTTCGTCATGCTAGAATTAGAACTCATTTATTTGGAACTAGTGAAATTCCAAGACTTAATGTATTTAGATCAAATACAGCGATTTATGCACAAGTTATTGATGATGAGAGTTCTACTACTTTAGTATCTGCTTCTTCTAGAGATAAAGAATTAAATCTTACTAATAAGTCAAATATTGAAGCAGCAGCTACTGTTGGTGCTAGTATTGCTAAAAAATGTAATGATGCTGGTATTAAAAAAGTAGTATTTGATAGAGGTGGATATCTTTATCATGGACGTGTTAAGGCATTAGCAGATGCGGCACGTGAAAATGGATTAGAGTTCTAAGGAGGGTAAATATGCAAAAACAAACAAACGATGCTAAAGACAAACAATATGAAGAACTTGTCGTTCAGCTTAAAAGCGTAGTTAAAGTTACTAAAGGTGGACGTCAACGTCGTTTTTCAGCAGTTGTTGTTGTTGGTGATCGTAAAGGACATGTTGGCATCGGTACTGGTAAAGCTTTTGAAGTGCCTGATGCTATTAAGAAAGCAATAAGTAATGCTAGTAAAAATATGATTACTATAAAACTAATTGATGGAAGAACTATTGCTCATGAAGTGATAGGTGTTAGTGGAGCTGCTAAGGTAATGTTAAAACCAGCTAAAGAAGGTACTGGTATCATTGCTGGTGGTAGTGTAAGAGCAGTCCTTGAACTAGCTGGTGTTCGTGATGTTGTGTCTAAATCATTAGGAGCTAGAACTAAACTTAATATGGCAAATGCTGCTATTAATGGTCTTAAGAGTATGAAGACTGTTGAAGAGGTTGCAGCACTTCGTGGAAAAACTGTAGAGGAGATTTTAGGATAATGAAGTTACATGAATTAGAAAAAAATGAAGGAGCTACTTCTCGTAAAAAGATAGTTGGTAGAGGTAGAGGTTCTGGTTTAGGTAAAACATCAGGACGTGGACAAAAAGGACAAAATGCTCGTAGTGGTGGAGGTGTATCACCTGTATTTGAAGGTGGACAATTACCATTATATAGACGTCTTCCAAAAAGAGGATTTAGTAATCATGATTTTAAAACTGTATATGCTGTTATTAATGTTTCTCAGTTAAATGTATTTAATGATGGAGATGTTGTTACACCAGCATTACTTAAAGAAAAAGGTATTGTAAAAAAACAACTTGATGGAATTAAAGTATTAGGAAATGGTACTCTTAATAAGAAACTTACAATAGAAGCTCATAGATTTTCTAAGAGTGCTTTAAGAAAAATAGAAGAATCAGGAAGTAAAGCTGAGGTGATTTAAAATGCCTCTATTGAAGCAATTATTTAAGCCTACTAATAGAGATTTGTTAAAAAGAATTGGTTTTACGTTAGTAGCATTAGCAATATTTATAATTGGAACTACTATTCAAGTTCCTGGAACTGAAAGTATTACTAGTAGTCTTGGATTTTTAGAATTAGTTAATACTATGGGTGGTGGAGCCTTACAAAATTTTTCAATTTTCGCTTTAGGTGTTATGCCATATATTACAGCGACGATTGTGATGCAGTTGCTAGGTGAACTAATTCCTTATTTCCAAGAATTAAAAAAGCAAGGGCATGTAGGTAGACAGAAAGTCAATACCTATTCAAGATATATGGGAATATTTTTTGCCTTTATTCAAGGTTATGCTTTCTCATTTATGTTTTTGGATAGGACTGCTAATGCATCTGAATATTTGTATATTGCTATAGTTTTAACAGCTGGTACAGCTTTTCTACTTTGGCTAGGTGATCAAATTACAAGAAAAGGTATTGGTAATGGACTAAGTTTGATTATTATGGCAGGTATTATTGCTACGTTACCACAGATGTTTATTGATGCTTTTACAGGGCTTGTTGCTTTTGATGGAACAGCACAACAAATAGCACTTGGAATAGTTAAATTTATCTTATTTGCTCTAATTTATTTTGCTATTATTGTTGGGGTTATATTTGTTCAGATGGCTGAGAGAAAAGTTCCAATCCAGTATGCTAATAAATCAACTAGTTATGGAGGCGAATCTTCATATGTGCCTATAAAAGTTAATACTGCTGGAGTTGTTCCTGTAATATTTGCATCTAGTTTGATGTCAATACCTGGAATAATTGCTAGTTTGATAAATAATGAAAGTTTTAGTCTGTTTGTGGAAGATTATTTAACTTATACTACACCTGTAGGTTTTGTTATATATGCTATATTTATATTCCTATTTGGTTTTGTTTATACATATATGGTCTTTAAGCCTGAAGATTTTTCAAAGAATTTACAGGAAAGTGGAGGTTATATTCCAGGAATTAGACCTGGTAATGAGACTAAAACATACTTATCTAAAGTATTAACAAGAATAACTTGTTTAGGTTCTGTATTTTTAATAATTATTGTGGCTTTACCAATTGTATTTTCAAATATTACTAGTTTACCAACTAGTGTTAGTATTGGTGGTACAGGTTTATTAATTGTTGTTGGTGTGGCTTTAGAAACTTATAAACAAATTGAAGGAAGTCTTCTTTCTAGAAATTATACAAAGGGTTATAGTAGAAGATGAAAAATATAATTTTTATCGCTCCACCTGCTGCAGGTAAGGGGACCCAAAGTGTAATTTTAGAAAAGAAATATAATTTGCCACATATTTCAACTGGAGATATCTTAAGAGAAGAAGCTAAGATGGATACAGAATTAGGTAGATATATTTCAGAGGTGTTAAGTCATGGAAGTTTAGTTAAGGATGAGATAACATATGAGTTGTTGCAAAAACGTTTGGCTATGAAAGATTGTCAGAATGGATATATTTTAGATGGTTTTCCTAGAAATATTGAACAAGCTTATAAATATGATGAAATACTGACAAATCTTGGACAGGAATTAGGTTATGTTATTAAACTAGATATTGATGAGGCGACACTTGAGAAAAGAATTACAGGAAGAAGATTATGTGAAGACTGTGGAACTGTTTATAATATTAATTCTTACGATGAAAAACCTAAGCAAGAGTCGATATGTGATAAGTGTGGTGGTAGATTATATCAGAGAAATGATGATAATATTACATCATTTAAGAATAGATATAATTTATATTTGGAAAAAACTAAATCACTACTTGACTATTATGATAAGAAAGGTATATTATATGTAATTAATGGAAATGGCTCTGTTTTGGAAGTTGCAAGTAGAATTGAGACACTTTTGAAAAAGGGGATGTGAATATGATAACTTTAAAAAGTAAAAGAGAAATTGAGTTATTAAAAGAGGCTGGACATATTGTCTATCTTACTCATCAGTATTTACGTCCCTTTATAAAAGCTGGTGTTAAGACTAGTGAACTTGATCAAAAGGCTGAAGAGTTTATAAGAAGTAAGGGTGCAACACCATCATTTAAAGGTTATGAAGGTTTTCCTTATGCACTATGTATAAGTATCAATGATGAAGTTGTTCATGGCTTTCCAAGTGATAGAGTTCTTAGGGATGGCGATATTATATCTATTGATATTGGAGCTTGTTATAAAGGATATCATGGTGATTCGGCTTGGACTTATACAGTAGGTAAAGTTAGTGATGAAGCAGAGTATCTTTTAAAACATACAAAGATGGCTTTATATGAAGGCATTAAACAAGCGAAGGTTGGGAATAGAATTGGTGATATTAGCTATGCAGTTGAAAAATATGCAACGACACATAATCTTGGTGTTGTAAAAGAATTAGTGGGACATGGTGTAGGGACAAGTATTCATGAAGCACCTGATGTTCCAAATTATGGTTCTTCTGGAACAGGACCTAAAATTAGAGATGGCATGGTTATTGCTATTGAACCAATGTTGACTTTAGGTAGTCCAGATATTTATGTTCTTGACAATGATTGGACTGTTGTTACAGTAGATTCCTCATTATCAGCACATTTTGAACATACAATAGCAGTAACTGATGAGGGAGTAGAGATTTTAACAGGAGAGTGAAAAGATGGCTAAAGAGGATGTTATTGAAGTTGAAGGTAAAGTTCTAGAGATTATACCAGGTGGTAAGTTCAAAGTAAAACTTGAAAATGGACATATTGTAGAAGCCCACGTTTCTGGTAAAATCCGAATGAATTACATTCGCATCTTACCGGGGGATACTGTTATGTTAGAACTATCACCTTATGATTTAACACGTGGGCGTATTACCTATCGTAAATGAAAGGATGAGATAAAATGAAAGTAAGAGCAAGTGTTAAGAAAATTTGCCCAAAATGCAAAGTTGTTAGAAGAAAAGGTAAAATTAGAGTGATTTGTGAAAATCCAAAGCATAAACAAGTACAAGGTTAATAAGGAGGAGAAGTTATGGCACGTATTAAAGGTGTAGATATTCCAAATGATAAACATATATGTATATCACTTACATATATTTATGGAATTGGTAGAAGTTTAGCTAAGAGAATTTGTAAAGATGCTAAGGTTGATCCAACTAAGAAAGCAGGAGATTTGGATCAAAATGAGTTAATTGCCTTAAGAGATGAAATTAATAAGTATCCTACTGAAGGTGATTTACGTCGTGAAGTTAATATGAATATTAAAACTAAGATGGAGATTAATTCATATGAAGGTTCACGTCATAAAAAAGGCTTACCTGTTAGGGGTCAAAGTACAAGAAGAAATGCTCGTACTCGTAAGGGTAGAGGAAAAGTAGTAGCTAACAAGAAAAAGTAGTTAGGAGGTTATTATGGCTTATAAAACAAGAAAAAGAAAAGTTAAAAAGAATATACCAGAAGGTGTAGTACATATTGGTGCAACTTTTAATAACACCATAGTTACTATTACTGATAAAGATGGCAATACTATTAGTTGGGCATCAGCTGGAGCCCTAGGATTTAAAGGAAGTAAAAAATCTACTCCATTCGCTGCAGGTATGGCTGCTGAACAAGCAGGTAAGGCTGCATATGATATGGGTATGCGTAAAGTAGAAGTTTTTGTTAAAGGATTAGGACCAGGAAGAGAAACAGCAATTAGATCACTTCAAACTGCAGGTCTTGAAGTAACAGGAATTACTGATGTTACACCAATTCCACATAATGGATGCCGTCCACCAAAGCGTCCTCGTGGATAATAAAAGGGAGGTTAATAAATTGATAGAATTTGAAAAACCAGTTTATAAAATTACTGATTATGTAGAAAATAATTTCTATGGTAAATTTGAATTAGAACCACTTGAAAGAGGTTTTGGAACAACTTTGGGAAATGCATTAAGAAGAGTAATGTTATCATCTTTACCAGGTAGTGCTATTAGTGCAGTTAAAATTGATGGTATATTGCATGAATTTCAAACACTTGATGGTGTAATTGAAGATGTAACTACTATTATTCTTAATTTAAAAGGAGTTGTTATTAAAAGTCATACTGATGATACTAAGATAATTACTCTTAAAAAAGATGGAGAAGGTGTAGTAACTGCAGGAGATATTACAGCAGATAGTGATATTGAAATAATTAATAAAGACCATGTAATTGCTAATTTAGCTAAGGGTGGTAGCATTAATATGACTATGATTGTTACAAATGGACGTGGTTATGTTAAAAGTGAAGACTCTAGTTTAAGAGAAGATGATAAGAAAAATGGTTTTATTGCTATGGATGCAATCTATTCTCCAATTGAGCGTGTTTCTTATGAAGTAGAAAGTGCTAGAGTTGGACAGGATGAGAGTTATGATAAATTAGTAATGGAAGTATGGACTAATGGTTCTATTAAACCAGAAGAGTCTATTGCTTTAGCTGCTCGCATTTTAATTGAACACTTTAAACTAGTTACAGAATTAAGTGATATTTCTAATGTTAGTGGTATGATGATAGAGAAAACTGAAGACCCTAAGACTAAGGCTTTAGAGACTTCTATTGAAGATTTAGATTTCTCTGTAAGAGCATATAATTGCTTAAAAAGAGCAGGTGTTCATACACTACAAGACTTAGTTAATAAGAGTGAAACTGATATGATGAAGATTCGTAACTTAGGAAAGAAATCTTTAAAAGAAGTATTAGATAAAATTAAAGAATTAGGGCTTGACCTAAGAGAAGATGATTAAGGAGGTAAACTTATGTCTTATAGAAAATTAGGCGTAGATAATAAACACAGAAGAAGTATGTTAGCAACTCTTACTAAACAAGTAATTATGACAGGACAAATAACAACTACTGAAACAAGAGCTAAAGAAGTTAGAAAAGCTGTTGATAAAATGATTACTTATGGTAAGAAGGGAGATCTTGGTAGTCGTCGTAGAGCCCTAGCTTTCTTACATAATGATAAAGCTGTTGTAAATAAAATATTTAATGAACTAGCTCCACGTTATGCTAAAAGAAATGGTGGATATACACAAATATTTAAACTTGGTGAACGTCGTGGAGATGGAGCATTACTAGCTATCATTAAACTAGTAGATGAAGAAATTAAAGAAGAGACAAAGTAATGTCTCTTTTTTGTTGATTTTATAATAACTTTTTGATACAATAAGCTCACTTAATTAAAAAGGAGGTTATTATGGTTGATAAAAATAAATTAATTAAGATAAGAAAAATTTCACTAGGAACGATAGGTGGGGTTTTGATGGGAGGCTTACCTATAGCTTATACTAGTTGCCTTGAAGGATATGTAGATATACCATTTCACCAAGATAAATATATTGGATATGAAGTTACAACTAAAACTTTTCATATTGATGAGATGGTTGAAGGAAATAATGAGGTTGTTGATGCTGGTTTTGAAGTACTATATTTAGGTGAAAGGGAAATTAATTTTTTGGAAGCAGTAACTTTTAAAACTTATGATCAGTATAGAGAACGTGTTGTTAAGAAAAATACTAGAGAAATAGCAAGGGAAGAGAATTATTATAAGTATTATATGAGTTCCTTGACGGATGATGAAATAGAAAATATTGTTAATCAATTTATAAATGGTGAATTTAGTGAGATTTCTGATAATGCTGATGTTACTCGACACACTTATGATATAGCTGACAATTTAACATTAGAAGAGTTAGATAGTGATTACTATTATTCGGCTGATTTAACTATCAATACAGT
>CAZJKS010000017.1:0-8079 GCA_964546695.1 uncultured Muribaculaceae bacterium
CCGAAGAAAATATAAAATTGACCCCTAAAATAGAGGTCAATTTACAAAATTCATATAAATTTTATTTTTTTACATAAGGCTTGCTTTTTGATTCTGTATCATTTTTAACATTTTCATTAGTTCTAGTTAAGCCTAAATAGTTTTCTCTTTCTATATTAGCTTTTATCCTTTTTAGGGTTTTTAATGATAGTCTATCAATTGTACTTAAATCAAAATATGAATTGTCATTAACAGCATCTTTTTCTTTTTTTATTTTTCCAATCTCTACTTTATCTTTATCTTTTATATTCTCTAAAACATTATCGTTTTCTAAATCGGCATTATTAAGTTCATTTTGAAAACTAACTAAGTATTCTTCTTTTTCTATTTCATTATGTTTTTTTATGTTTTTTACATAATACGCTGCTGATATCGTAGCAAGTGCGATAGAACTTGCAACAAGGGGAACTGTCAAAATTGTATTAGGTGGTAAAATTAAACCTACAGCAATCCCTAAACTTGCTCCAGTAATTGTTACATAAAGTTTTCTTTTGCTTTTTATCTTAGCTTTTTCTTGCTTATTTAAAGTATATTGTTGATGCATTTTATTTAATACTTTCACTTTGTTTTCAGGTATATTTGCATATCTCGGTCTAGAACCATCAGCCATATATAAAACTAAGTTATTATACTCTTCTGTTTTTACTTTGATATTATCCTTTGTTTCTACTTTATAATTTTCAATATAAATATTACTATTTTTATCTTCTTTTCTTACAACTTTCATAACACATCCTCTTTCTGTTTCTTTATACTAACACAAAGAAGAAAAAATAACAACAAAAAAAGACTTTATTAAGCCTCTTCTTTTTCAGTCATATCAACAACTGTTTTTCCTTTATAACTTCCACATTTAGGACAAACACGATGAGCTTTAATCATTTCACCACAGCTTGGACATTTAATCATTCCTGGTACTTCAAGTGCATTATGACTTCTTCTCATTCTTTTTCTTGTTTTAGATACCTTTCTAAAAGGAACTGCAAACATTTGAATATCTAACTTTAACATTATTATCACTCCTTCTTTTTTTCATTTAATAATTCTTTAAAGGGATTATTAGTATTTTTCTTAAAATCATCTTCACTAATAACTCTCCAACCATCCCCTTGATATTCATCATAACTGTTAACTTCGCTATAGCGAATAGGGACCTCTAGTACAATATTTTCCCACAAAATGCTAATAATATCAAGAGTAAATTTTTCTTTTTCTAATTTTTCTTCAATATCTTCCTTTATTTCAAAATGAAATTTATAATCTACAGGTTGCATACTAACAGCATCTGCTATTTTCATTGTACCACTACATTTAACATCTAACTGTAAATTATTATTCAAATTAATTAACTTGCCTTCTACTTTAATATTTGATAAATCTTTAATTTCTGTATTAATATAGTATTCTTTTGGAATAATAAAACTATTATTAATATCTAAACTATTAACAGTACCGTCTAATAATTCTTTAATATCCATATACTACCACCATCTTTTATAAAATACCATAAAGAGTAAAATAATCATACTACATGCTAAAGACATATTTTCTTTTAAGATATAAGTCCTTTCATAAATACAAGCGAAATCATCAACTATGTTGACAATCCAGCTTTCTAAATATTTAGGAACTCTCTTACCAAATGGAAACATATGAGTAATTATAATATCTTGTTCTAAGGTATTTAATTCAAAATGTTTTTTTGAATTTTCTAAAGCTATTTTAGGATGATTAACTAATATATGGGCTTTCTTTTCTTCGTAGTCGTCTAAGAAAAAATCATGTAAAATAGCTCCTTTTGTGGTACTTACATAGTTTAAATGACAAAATTTAGTTATCTTATACGAATAATAAGCAACTCTCATCATATGAGAATATCTATCCATTCCATGATGAATACAATCTTTTGTTTTTTGATATTCACTATTACTTACTATCGGCATTATTATATTATTAAACTCCTCGCTTGGATAAAAAGTTCTCATAATGGAAAACAACCACCGCTTTCTTCTTTCTTTAGTTTTAACAAGCAATATAATTTTAACATATATATATTATTTTAGCAAGTTTACATTTCTATTTGACATTTACTTAACTTATTTCTTCTTTAACTTTTTTGACTCTTTTTTTAATATCATGCTTAAAGAATTTATAACTAGCTGATATTAAAATATATACTGGTAAAGCTATTATTATACCTAAAGCTCCTCCTACTGTTCCTCCAATAGATACCATCATTATTGTAATTAATGGATTTATATTATTAGTCTTACCATAGACACGTGGAGAGATAATATAACCATCAAGTTGAGGGAAAATAAGACA
Organism: uncultured Muribaculaceae bacterium; assembly: GCA_964546695.1. Taxonomy (GTDB): domain Bacteria; phylum Bacillota_I; class Bacilli_A; order RF39; family UBA660; genus Onthousia. The sequence continues at coordinate 2,365 of CAZJKS010000017.1, forward strand.
GATGATAAGTGTTAAAATAAATAGTTTGTAACTGATAACTGATGCAGTTAATAAAGCTAATAAATTGGTGAAAAGGCCTCCAAAATAAGGTATTATAGTAGTAAGTGATGCTAAAACGCCAAATAAAAACCAGTTAGGATGACCTATTATAAAAAAGACGAGAGAATACTCAAAAAACTGAATAATCATAAAAGTAGCTAGGCCTTTTAAATAGTTACTAAGTTCTTTATCTAAAGCTTTAATATAACAAAAATATTTATATTTTGTCTGTTTTAAAAAGTTACTTACTGATTTTCTTATTTTATCCATATATAAAAGAAAATAAATAGCAACAACAAAAGTAATTATTACTTTCCCAAGAAAAGAGGCTGTCTTTCCTACTATATCAATTGTCCCATCTTTTAAGAAACTACCTAGACTATTAATAAGGTTAATTAAGTAATCTTTACTAGCATCAGTTATAAAATCTAAGTTTATATTATATTTATTACCTATATCTTCAATAACTTTGGTAGCACTACTAGTAAACATTACTAATTGATTATATAAAAGTGGTAATGTTACAATTAGTAGTATTATTATAATAGATGTTACAAAGGTTATAACAAGGGCAACAGCAAGGGACTTTTTTATACCTTTAGATATTAATTTCCTTACTATGGGATTTAAAGCATAAGAAATAGCAAAAGCAATAATAAAAGGCATACAAATACTAATAATGGAAGTTATAATATTATACCATGTTCCTATATTAGTAATAATGATATATAAAAGTCCCATTAGTATTAGAAAATTTAATAATTTATAGTTTATTTTATTTTTATACATATTACTTCTCCAACATAATAGTAGTAGGACCAATATTAGTTAGTGTTATCTCCATGTGAGATGCAAACACTCCTCCTTTAGTAGGTACATAATTACTTAGACACTTATTGAAATACTCATATAATAATTTAGCTTTCTCTCCATTCATTGCTTTAATATAACTTGGTCTATTCCCTTTAGAAGTATCAGCATATAAAGTAAATTGAGAAATTGATAGAATAGACCCTTTTACATCAAGTAATGATAAATTCATAACTCCGTTACTATCAGGAAATATCCGAAGATTTATTATTTTATTTACCATTTTTAAAATAGTTTCTTTATTATCAGTATCAGTAAAACCAACAAGGAGCATTAGACCATCATCTATTTCACTTATATTTTTATCTTTTACAATACATTTAGCATTACTACATCTTTGTACTAAGACTCTCATATTATCAACCTTTCTACACTTGTAATATATGGTAGATTATTTAAATCTAGTATTAATTTATTTAATTGTTTTAAATCATTAACAGCAACTTCCATTTCATATGTAGCATATTCATCTCTATTTATAGCTTTTATACTAGTAATAGATGCATTTGTTTTAATAACAGTACTAGTAATATCTATAAGTTTATTATCTAAGGTATTAGTTCTAATAAGGAGATTGCTATAATATTTTTTAGAAGGTTTTAAATCCCAAAATACTTTAATACATCTATCATCCATACTAGCTAAATTACGGCAATTACTACGGTGTATTGTTATACCACTACCTCTTGTAATATAGCCAATGATATCATCACCATGAACTGGTTTACAGCAAGAAGCAATGCTTACTTTAATTTTATCTATTCCATCAATTATAATATCAGAAGCACTATCATTTATATTAACTATATTTTTTAGAAGTTTAGGCATCTCTTCTTCTTTTTCACGATAATTAATATTAATTATATTATTAGGTGTATGTTTACCACTACCAATATCATAATATAATTCATCTACAGTTTCCATTTTTAGAGTTTTATAAACTTCTTTAATCTTTTCATCACTATAAAATTCATTAAGAGGAATTTTTCTTTTTCTTAGTTCCTTTTCTAAAAATTCTCTTCCTCGCTCTATCAATACTTCTTTTTCATTCTTACTAAAATAACTCTTTATTTTATTACGTGCACCAGTAGTTTTAACGATATTAAGCCATTCTTTTGAAGGATGAGCACTTTTATTAGTATTAATTTTTACTATATCATTGCTTTTAAGTTCATAATCTAAGGGAACAATATTGCCATTGACAATAGCACTAACGGTTGTTTCTCCTACTTTACTATGAACCTTATAGGCAAAATCAAGTGGTGTAGCCCCATTTGGTAGTTCAAAAACATCTCCTTTAGGGGTAAAGACATAAATATTGTTGTTAAGTACTTCATCTTTAACAGAACTAACAAAGTCTTCACTACTCATTTTATCCTTTTCAAGTTCCATTATCTCTTTAAAAAATTGAAGTTTTTGAGTAGTTATTGATTGAAGATTAGCTGTTTTATTACTACCACCATTTTCTTTATAAGCCCAGTGAGAAGCGATACCATTTTCTGCTACTTCATCCATCTCATAAGTTCTAATTTGAATTTCAAATAAATATCCATCAATACCAAAAACTGTTGTATGAAGTGATTGATACATATTTGGTTTAGGCATAGCGATATAATCTTTAAAACGTTTTGGTAATGGTCTAAACTTAGAATGAATTAGACCAAGAGCAAGATAACAGTCTTGTTCTGTATCTACTAAAACTCTTAAGGCAAGCAAATCATAGATATCACTAAATTTCTTGCCCTTATCAAGTTTATTATAGATGCTATAAATACTTTTAGCACGTCCTTTTATTTGATGAGGTATATGGTGTTCATTTAATAGTTCAGTTACTTCTTCTTGCATCTCATAAACAGTAGTATCACGTTCTGCTTTTGTCTTATTAAGTTTATCGGCAATATCATAAAATACATTTGGTTTTAAGTATCTTAAAGATAAATCTTCAAGTTCACTTTTAATTTTATGAATACCTAAGTGATGAGCAAGAGGAGCGAATATTTCAAGTACTTCTTTAGATTTTTTCTTCTGCTTTTCAACTGGAGTTGCCCATAATGTTCTCATGTTATGCAATCGATCAGCAAGTTTTACAATAATTACTCTAACATCTTCACTCATTCCTACTATTATTTTTTTATAATATTCTACTAGGTATTCATTATCTGTAGAAAAATGTAATCTTCCAAGTTTTGTAACACCATCTACTAATTTATAGACAGTAAGACCAAATTTTTCTTTAAATTCATCTACATCGACATCACAGTCTTCTATGACATCGTGTAAAAGTCCTGCTATGAGACAATCACTATCAGCATAGATAGATGTAAGGATTAAAGCTACATTTAAAGGATGAATAATATATTGTTCTCCACTTTTACGGTATTGTCCTTCATGTTTTTCTTTAGCATAATAATATGCATCTAATATTCGTTCTCTTTCTTTTTGATCCTTTATATATTTATCTACTTGATCCATTAGATTATCTATTGTAATAGTATCTTTTTTCATAACAATCACTATCTTTCTATTCTTTCTTAATCATTTATTCCTTTAACTATTTTTTCACTTACTTCTTTAGTAGCTTTCCTCTTAGGTTTACTTTTTCTTTTTCTAGTAGCAAAGAATACATAAAGACTACCTGCTAGTAATAATGATGAGTATGTACCAGCGATTAGTCCTACTATCATGGAAACGTTAAAAGTTAATATTTCGTTACTACCCATTATTAGTAAGGCAAAGACTGGAAGTAAGGTTGTTAAGGAAGTATAAATACTTCTTGACATTGTTTCTTTTATACTAAAGTTTACTGTATCCTTAAGTTCTTCTTTAGTTAAGTTATTTTTATCTTGTTTTTTTAGATTTTCTCTTACTCTATCAAAAACAACTATAGTATTGTTAATAGAATAACCTATAATAGCAAGTACTGCTGCTATGAACATAGAGTTTACTTCTATTTGCATTATAATAACAGAAGCTATCATCATAAAAGCATCATGAACAAGACAAATAACTGATGATATTCCATAACTAAATTTGAATCTAAAGGTAATATATAAGATTATACCAATTAAGGATAAAGCAATAGCAAAAATAGCATTTTTTATTAAGTCTTGTTTAACTACATTTGAAACAACACCTATATCAACACTAGCATTATATTTTTCTAAGAAATAACTTTCAACTTCATCTACTTCACTTTCTTTTAGTTCATCACTTACTCTAATATTAGTTTCACTACTAGAAATATCTATACTCACTTCATCAAGTCCTAACTCTTCTAAATCTTCTTGTAACTCTTCTTCATCTACTTCTGTAGTTGAAATAGTAATATCACTACCTGCTTTAAAGTCAATACCAAGATTTATTCCTTTAACAGCAAACATAATTACAGATGATAGTATTACTACTAAACTGAAAGCAGCAAAGAATTTACTTAGGCCAAGATAATTATAAGTAGGTTTCTTATTTTCTTTAGCTTTTATTTTATCTTCTTCATGAAAACCAATAAATAAGTTAAGTTTATTATCAAAGTATCTAGTTTTAACAAACATTTTCATTAAAATTCTTGTAATAAAGACCATAGTAATCATTGTTACAACAATATTGATAATAAGCATAGTAGCAAAGCCTTTTACACTAGATTCTCCAAAATAAAACATAATAATAGCAACTAAAAGAGTTGTAATATTAGCATCTAATATCGTTCCTAGACTAGCTTTACTACCATTTTTAAAGGCTGTTTCTAAACTTCTTCCTTTAAGGAGCTCTTCTTTAATACGTGAATAAGTAAGGACATTAGCATCTACAGCCATACCAATACCTAATATTAAAGCAGCAATACCTGGAAGAGTTAAGACACCCCCTATTAACCAAAATGCAGCAAAAACTAATAATGTATATAAAAGTATTGATACTGCTGATATAGCACCTGCAAAGTTATAAATACCAATTAGTAAAATAATAATAGCAAGAACACCTGCAATACCAGCATACATAGTCCTAGTTAAAGTAGCATCTCCAAATGAAGCTCCTACAGTTTTACTAGATATTTCTGTTAATTGAGCAGGAAGACTACCAGAATTTATTAAATCCACTAAATTACTAGCTTCTTCTTCTGTAAAATTACCTTGAATAATAACATCACTAGAAAAAGCTTCACTAACAGTAGCAGCACTTATACAGTTGCTATCATCACTACCACATAAACTACTTTCTGTAGCATAAGAGTCAGTCTCTTCATCAAAGTCTAACCAAATGACAATAATGTTAGTATCGTAATCTTTAACAGCATTAGTTACTTTATAGAAAGTCTTTTTATCTGCAATAGATAAACTAACTGCAGGATTACCACTAGAGTCTGTTGTAAGTTTAGCACCACCTGCTTCTAAGACATCACTGGTCATAAGTAAATTATCTTCACTATCCCTAAATGTTAAAGTAGCAACTGTAGATAATGTTTCTCTAGCTTGTTCTCTATCTGTAACACCAGCTAATTTAACTCTTATCTTATTATCCCCTTCTAGAGTTATTTCAGGCTCACTAACTCCTAAACTATCAATTCGTTTAAGCATACTCTTATAAGTAGCATTTAAAATATCACTATTCATTTCACTTCCATCTATAGGAGTAACTTCATAAAGAATTTCAAACCCTCCTTGTAAATCTAGACCAAAATTAAGTGATTTAAATAATGGTATTACGGTAAAACATACTATAGCAGCGATTATAATTAATAAACCCGTTTTAAGTAATACAGCTTTTTTCTCTTTAGCCATATGTTTTCTTTCTTTTTTTAACTTCTTTTCTTTT
>CAZJKS010000017.1:8179-14040 GCA_964546695.1 uncultured Muribaculaceae bacterium
TTTTAACTTCTTTTCTTTTTTCTTCATGATACACCTCTTATATGATTTCTATTTTCTTATCTTCTTTTTTAGTAGCAAGACTATCTTTAAGATATTTATCTAAACTTTTATTATCACAATTTAAAATATCACTGACTATATCGTTTAATTCTAAATTATGAGCTTTAGTCCATTTAGTTAAAATTAAATAGTTCCATATATCATTTTTATTTATATAACGATATCCTAATCTATCTAATTCACTTTTTTTAGCATCTAAAGCAGGTTCTATCATTTGATACAATTCTTCTTTACTGTTAAATGTAAAATCATCCATAAAATCACAGCCTTTCTACCAAACTAATAATATTATAGCATTTCTAAGGGAAATTTAAAGAAAAAAGTAGAAAATTGTTTAGATTTTCCCTTTAATTTAAAAGCTTTAATAGAACTAGACTCTATTTATTATTAATTATTTTACTATTTCCTCTTGGAAAACTATGTAAATATATTTCTTTTAAGCGATCATTAGTTATATGAGTATATATCTGAGTAGAAGAAATACTCTCATGTCCTAATAGTTCTTTAACCGATAAAATATCACACCCTTCATTTAAAAGATGAGTTGCAAAAGAATGTCTCAACATATGAGGAGATATATTTTTATGTAAAGATGTTTTCTTAATTAAATTAGTAAGTATATATCTAATACCTCGTTCTGTTATTACTCTTCCTTGATTATTAAGAACTAAATAATCACTATTAAATTTATTTAAGTCTTTATAGCCATTATTTAAATATAGATTTAATATATCACTAGCATACTCCCCATAATTAACAATTCTCTCCTTACTACCTTTACCATGAATAAGAATAGTCTTCTCACTTATATTAATATCTTTTAATCTAATTTTAACTAATTCCCCTACTCTTATCCCTGTCGCATACATTAACTCAAGAACCAACCTATCTCTTTGTCCTAAAGATGTGTTTAAATCTGGAGTATTAAATAATTCTTCTAGTTCGTTATATTCAAAATATCTAGGCAATTTCTGTTCTTTTTTTGGTGATGTTATTAAATTAAATAGATTAGTCTTAACTTTATTATTACTACAAAGAAATTTATAATAACTCCTAAGAGCGCTAAGCTTTCTACTAATTGATGTAGACTTTTCATGTTTTTCATCTTTTAGATACATTAAATAAAGTCTTATATCACTGTATTCTAGTTTTAAATAGTTAAGTCCCTCTTTATCTAAATAATCTAAAAACTCTTCTATATCTCTTTCATAGTTATCTATTGTATATTTAGAATAATGTCTTTCATATTCTAGATATTCTAAATATTCATTTACCATTTACGTTTTCTCCTGTGCTCTTCTATATCTTCATTACCTTCACCATAAGCTTTTAATCTCTCTTCAGGAGAGAAAAATGCAAAATCATCTGGTTCATAGTCATCTTCTTCTAAAGCAAATTCATCATCTAAAGAAATGTAATTGGTACTACCTAATTTTTCTTTTATTACATTAAAAGAAGTTTTAGAGGAAGTTTTAAAAGAATTAACTTTTATATTAGATGCTCTACTTTTAGCTTTATCTTTATCAGTAAGATATTTACGAAATACTTCATATTCTCTAAAAGCATCTTGAAGTTCTAATAACAGATTGTTATTTTCAAAAATATCCCCATTAATATATCTATTAATTAATAAATTATAACTATTATTTTCACCAAAAACTCTTGCTAGCCATTCACTATCTTTTTTTATTATTTTATCTTCTACATCAAACCAAGCATCTGTAAAAAGAGAATTATTGCCATTATATAATTTGACAGTGCGATATCCACGTGGGGTATAAATTACATTTTTACTTAGTGATGATATTATTTCAACTAAGTCGGGATTATTATATATAATACTTTTATAATAATAGTTTTCATTTGTAGTAACACGTATAGAAAAATGATTTTTTCTTTGATATTTTGAATCTAAATGATTACTTAAATCAAAAGAACCAGTTAAGGTAGCGGTAAATTTATCTATATCTTCTAAAGAATTAAAGGTAAGTCCAGGTATTTTGATAATCTCTTCTTCTTTATATTTGTTACCTCTAGCATATTTATCATAAACTGAACCAACTAAATCATAATGCTTTGCCATATTACAACACTCACTTTCTAAATAAATTATAACAAAATTCTTTGCAAAGTACAATTTACTTACTATTACAGTCTTGTATTGAAAAAATTGGGCGTTTTTTAATTAAGTCGCCCTTTTATTATATATTTTAAGAAAGTTCAAATGAATAAATAAAAATGTACTTGATATAATTAAAGATGGCAAACTTAGTATAGTTAATATTAATAATATGATTTCTACTCCTACTAATTGTTTAACTTAAGTATTTCCTTTAGTAAAAGATAAACAATATAAAAATCTTTTACCTAAAAAAATTATGAATAAATGCTATGAGTTTAATCTACTAATAGAAAAACGTAAGGAATATGAAAAAGAAGAGGTTGCTATTTAATCTCTTCTATTAATTTTATTGTCTTATCATATAGACTTTCTTTAGTATTAATATCATAACAATTAGGATAATAAAATATTCTAGATTCAAGTTTTCCAAAAATAGCTGAATAACCATCTCGTGTAGGAATACAATCATACTCTTTATTAATTATTTCTTCTTGAATAAATTTTAGAATATTATCATACTCATCACTTGTTAATTCTTTTATTAAATATATATTTTCTAATGGAATATTATTTTTCTCCATAAACGGAGTCTTAAAACTATATAAAGAGTAACCATATACTTTCTTATCTTTTGTTATGATAGTTCCACTTCTTCCTGGAGTTATACTTAAATTAGCTTTAACCTCTACTCCTAAAATACTATTTTCTTTTAACTTATTTATTAACTCTTGCATACACATCTCCTTCTTTCTGGTATAATTGTATTATACTTAATAAATAATTTGGTCGCATTGAAAAAGACAATTTATGAAGGAAAAATTAAAAGAGTATATTAATAACAATTTAGAAGTAATGCCTCGTATAAGAAGAAGATTGAGCAATTATCAAACATTAAAAGTAAATAGTTATATAAATGAAAGTAATATGGAAAGCCATTTTCAAGAATTATTATTTAAATATATTGATGATAGAGGCTTAAAGGATAGTGATGTCTATAACAAAGTTCATATTGATAGAAGATTGTTTTCTAAAATTAGAAGTGATATTAATTATCACCCAAGTAAAGAAACAGTTATATTATTAGGTCTATCTTTAAAACTAAATGAAGAAGAGATAGATAAACTGTTAAACTGTGCTGCTTATTCCCTACCTAGAAACAATATCTATGATTTAATTATTAGATTTTGTTTTAGTGAGGGAATATATGAGCTTAAAGATGTTAATGAATTATTAGAAACATATAATTGTAAGTTGTTTTCATACTAAAAGAAGAAATCTTTATTTAGACTTCTTCTTTTTTAAATCTAATAATACTTCTTTCCTTGAAAAGTTCTCTTTACCTTTTTTATCTTTACCTATTGCTTTTACTAAGATAGTATCTCCCACTTTTACAACATCTTCAGTCTTTTCGATACGTTTAGTATCTAGTTGTGATACATGAACTAATCCTTCACAACCAGGCCATACTTCTACAAAACATCCAAAGTCGTGAACTGCAACTACCTTTGCTTCATAGACTTTACCAACTTCTACTTCTCTTGCAACACTTTCAATCATCTTAGCAGTTTTTTCAATAATATCTTTATCAGTATGATAAACTACTACTCTACCATCATCATCTAAATCTACTTTAACAGCATTAATATTATTTACATCTGTTACATTACTACAATCACAAATTATTTTTGTAATCATCTCTCCACCTTTACCAATAACATCTCTAATTTTAGATGGAGAAATATAAAATACTTTAGTCTTAGGAGCATACTTAGATACTTCCTCACGAGGTTTTTCTATTTGTTTTTTAATAACTTCAAGGATTTCAAGTCTGGCTTTTTTAGCTTGTTCTAAGGCTTCTTTTAATATCTCTTTAGTAACTCCTTTTATTTTAATGTCCATTTGTAAAGCAGTTATACCAGAAGTAGTACCTGCTACTTTGAAATCCATATCTCCTAAATGATCTTCCATACCAGCGATATCTGTTAGAATAGTATAATCATCATCACTAGTAATAAGTCCCATAGCAATACCTGCAACTGGTGCTTTGATTGGTACACCTGCTGCCATTAGGCTCATACATCCTGCACAGATACTAGCTTGTGAACTACTACCATTACTTTCTAAAATTTCTGAGACAACACGAATTGTATAAGGAAATTCATCTTCACTTGGTATTACTTGAAGTAGGGCTCTTTCTCCTAAGGCTCCATGACCAATCTCACGTCTACCAGGAGCACCATATCTTCCCGTTTCTCCTACTGAAAACTGAGGAAAATTATAATGCAACATAAATCTTTTTTCGTCTTCTAAGCTTAGACCATCAAGTATTTGATGTTCACCTAAAGCTCCTAGTGTAGTTACAGATAAACATTGTGTTTCTCCTCTTGTAAATAAAGCAGACCCATGTGTTCTTGGAAGTAAATCAATATCTGTTGATAGTGGTCTAATTTCATCCATACCTCTTCCATCAGATCTAATTTTTTCTTTAACAACAATATTTCTAAATAAACGATATTCGACATCACTAAATATTTTATTAACAGCGACTAAAAGAAGGTCTAATTCTTCTTTTTCAAGGTCATTATTATCTTCTTTATATTTTTCTAATAGATTATCTTTTATTTCATCAATTCTTTGATATCTTTCAAGCTTTTCTTTAATTCTTAGTGCTTTATTTAATTCTTCCTCTATTAGTTTAGTTACTTCTTTAACTAAGTTATCAGGAATATCTAAACTTTCGTATTCAAACGGAGTAACTCCAATATCAGATATTATCTCATTTTGCCATTTGCATAACTCTTTAATTGCTTCGTGTCCTTTCATTAAACCATCAAGCATAATTTCTTCGTCTACTTGTTTAGCACCAGCTTCTACCATATTAATGGCATCAATTGTACCAGCAACAGTAAGGTCAAGTTCACTTTTTTCTAGTTCTTCTATAGTAGGATTAATAATGTATTTTCCATCAATATAGGCAACTTTTACACCTGCGATAGGCCCTTCGAAAGGAGCACCACTAATCATTGTAGCAAGTGATGAACCTAACATAGCAGCAAGTTCTGGTGAACAATCTTGATCAACTGATAATACTGTGTTAATGACTTGAACTTCATTTTTAAAGTCTTCTTTAAATAAAGGTCTCATTGGTCTATCAATCATTCTAGCAGCAAGAGTAGCTGCCTCAGTAGGACGACCCTCACGTTTAATGAAACCACCTGGAATCTTTCCAACAGAATAAAGTTTTTCTTGATAATTTACCGTTAATGGAAAAAAATCACTTAATAAGTTAGCATTTTTATTAATAACAGTAGTACTTAATACTACAGTATCATTATATCTAACTAAAACAGCACCATTAGCTTGTTTGGCAAGACATCCATGTTCTATAATTATTTTCTTTCCGTAGAAATCATATTCATATATTTTTTTATTCATTTTTACTTCCTCCACAAATCTATTATATAATAACAGAAAAGGAAAGAAAATTCTACTCCTTTCTTTCTTTTTTCTTACTATTTAATATAATAAAATAAATATATATTTATAAAAGCATAGAAATTTGTTTTTTATTAAGTCCCGTGTATTTGGCTACTTTATTAATATTTTCTCCTGATTCTAGCATAATTTTAGCAATAGACTTTTTCTCATCCTTAGCTCCTTTTTTAAGTCCTTCTGTTCT
>CAZJKS010000018.1:0-14017 GCA_964546695.1 uncultured Muribaculaceae bacterium
ATTGACCCCTAAAATAGAGGTCAATTTACAAAATTCATACTTTTTTAAGAAATTTTATCTAACTCTTCTAAAATTCTCTCACAACTTGCTTCACTAGGCATTCTTAAATCCCCTCTAGGTGATAAAGAAACACTACCAACTTTAACACCATCAGGTACAGCATTTCTTTTAAACTGCTCCTTATAAAAACGCTTAACAAAGACTTTTAACCATTTCTTAATCTCCAAAGCAGTAAAACTATCTTTAAAAGTTATCTTAGCAAGAAAATATATCTTCTTAAAAGATGCTCCATATCTTAACAAATGATATAAGAAGAAATCATGTAAGACATAAGGACCAATACTAGATTCTGTCTTCTGTAAGATATTACCTATTTCATCAGGTGGTAATAACTCAGGAGATATAGGAGTATCTAAAATATCAGCAAGAATCTCTTTTATCTTATCACTACTATTATCTTTAACATAACATACTAGATATCTTACTAAAGTCTTAGGTATAGATGAATTAACAGAATACATACTCATATGATCCCCATTATAAGTACAAAAGCCAAGAGCAAGTTCTGATAAATCACCAGTTCCAATAACAATACCTCCTTCCATATTAGCAATATCCATAAGTATTTGCGTCCTCTCCCTTGCTTGAATATTCTCATAAGTAACACTTCTATCAGATTCATCTAACCCAATATCCCTCATATGTAGTAAACTAGCTTCTTTAATACTTACTTCTTTTAAAGTCGCACCATAACACTTAACTAAATTAATAGCATTCAAATAAGTCCTATCAGTAGTACCAAATCCAGGCATTGTAACACCTATAATATTTTTATTATCAAGATTAAGTTTACGGAATGCTCTAACTATAACTAGAAAAGCAAGAGTAGAATCAAGTCCTCCAGACATACCTATAACACATTTAGTATTATTTAAATGAATAATCCGTCTTGCAAGAGCACTACTTTGTATTTCCAATATCTCTTCAAATCTCTTTTCTTTATCAATTGTTGGTATAAAAGAATACATCTTATAAGTTCTATCAAGACTCCTAACCCTATTACTAATACTAACATCAACTATATTATAATCACCATCATAAAAACTTCCAGCAAAACTACTATTACGACATCTTTCATTAATTAATCTTTTAACATCAATATCAGCATATATCAAATTACTCTCTATCTCAAACCGCTTATTAGACTTAAGCAATTTACCATTCTCATAAATTAAAGAAGCTCCTCCAAACACTAAATCAGAAGTAGATTCCATAATACCACTACTTACATATACATAACCTGAAATTGTTTTAGCAGATTGAACAGAAACTAAATTCTTTCTATAACTATCTTTACCTACTATCTCATTACTACTAGATAAATTAAAGATAATAGACGCTCCATTTAAAGCATGATTATTACTAGGAGGAGATACAGCCCATAAATCTTCACATATCTCAATTGCAAAAGATACTTCCCTATACTTCTTATCTTTAAATATTAACTTAGTAGAAATAGGTACTGCCTTACCTAATAGATTAACTTCACTATTCTTTAAATCAACACTAGAAGTAAACCATCTCTTTTCATAAAACTCACTATAATTAGGTATATAAGTCTTAGGAACAACTCCAAGAATATTACCATTTTCTATAACAACAGCACAGTTCAACAACTGATTATTACATCTTATGGGCATCCCAATTATAGAAACAATATCTAAATTTTTAGTCTCATCAAGAATATATTTTAAAGCAACCTCTACTAAATCAAGCAATTCATCTTGTAAAAACAAATCAGAACAAGTATACCCTGTAAGAGAAAGTTCAGGAGTTGTAACAATAGAAATATTATCATTATAAGCTTCCTTAATCATCCTAACTATCTCTTTAGCATTATCTAAGGGACTTGCAAGTACTAATTTATTAACAACTGCCCCTACTCTAACAAATCCATATTCTAACATTTTAATCATCTCCTTAAACATTTCTGATAACCATGAGCTATCCCATCTCTTTCAAACTCTTCTTTTAATTCTAAAAATCTCAAATGTAGTGTATCCCCTTTAAAGAAATCTCTAACATTCTTTTTATAAAATTCTGAAGTATAATATTCCCACTGATAATAAAACATCTCATATTCCATTCTTTTTCTTACCTCTAAATCTTTCTCTAAGAAAGCACTTTTAGATGTATATAAATCATAATCATCCTCACTAACTAAATCTTTATATTGCTCCCATATCTTAGTACCTCTAAAAGGCATTAAGAAATTACCACATATCATCTCAGGCTTTAATTCATAAAATCTTTCTAATAATTTATCATAAAAGGCTCTACTCAAATCTTCACTATGTATTTTTAAAGGATTAACAATAAAAGATAAATAAGTAAAAATATCATTTTCATGAAGTAAATCACAAGCTTTATCTAATTCTTTATTCTTAGAATAATTAACAGTAATATCCTCAAGTCCTAAACAAACCATATAAACATTATGTAACTTCATAAACTCTACTGTATCTACACTTAATAAATTAGCAGAAGCGAAAAGATATATTTTAGCATCAAGTCTACTTATAACTTCTAATCTTTCTTTAAAATCTTTCTGTAAAGGAAAATTTTCATCACGTATAAAAATATACTTAGGATTATACTGTTTTAAATAATTAATCTCTTCTTCAATAGGTTTAATAGGTTTAGACATTAACTTATCACACATCAAAGGACTACAACAAAAATCACAATTAAACGGACAACCTTGAGATGTATTAATAGAAGTACAAATATCATCTTTTAATTTATCTGGTATAATTTGTTGATTATTTCTAATATCATATAAATCATATCTAGGAATTTTCTTATAATTAGTAATCCCCTTTACAATATTTCCTTTTTGATTAATAGTAGCATAAAAGTCATCACAAGGACCTACAATAACTTTAGAAGCATAAGGTAAAAACTCTTCTTTATTAATAGTAGGCTCATATCCTCCTACAATAATTTTATTTTTATCATGCTTTAAAGCCCATCTTTTAAATTCATTCATTCCTGTAATATAAACAGAACAAGCATACTTTTCAACCATCTCATCATCAAAATCTTTATTCTCCATAGAATAAATAACATTATCACCATCAGGAAGAACTGTTAATAAAGACGGTTCTAATCCTAAAGTAACATCTTGTCTTGGAAAAGTCATACCTATTATTTTTTTCATCATCGTCACCTCTTTATATATTGTTTAGATAACTCTAAAGTATATTTAGACTGTATATCTTTAATATATCCCCTATCTACAAGTTCTAATGCTTCCTTATAATCACATAAGAAATATCTAATAAATTCATCTTTATCTAAAGCTTGTTCTTTAATTTTCTCACAGTCTAAAGCTAGATAAGCATGATTATAAGCATCACTACATCCTTGATCTTGATAATAAGAAGAAAGATGTTTAATATTATTAGAAATATATCCCGTCTCTTCTAAAAGTTCTCTTTTAATAGATTCTACTGTTTCTTCTTTATCTTCTATATAACCAGCAGGTAACTCTACTAAAACACCTTCTTTAACTACTCTAGGTTGTACTACTAATAGAACTTCATTTTCTTTAGTATAAGGCAAACAAATAACAGCACTACCATCACTATTACCTTTTACTATTTTATCTCTTGCTATAACAATATTATTATTAAGTAAAAGCTTATAGTGTTTAATTTTAATATACCCTTTATTATCCTCTCCAATTAATTTTCTTTTTATAACCTTTAATTCTTCCATATAACTGTGTAACTCTTCTAATTTTTCTTTACGCATTATCTACTCCTACTTTTTAACTAATTTCTTTTCTTCATCAATCATTTTATTTTTAAGATTCCATAAGTCATAACTTAAATCAACATGAACAGGATGAGGATTAAAAAATCTCTTATTCTCATCACTCAAAGTTAATTTTTCTTTACTACAATAATCTCTAATATCGATTACACTATCACTTTTATAAACACACTTTCCATCTATAAATATAGGTTCTAACAACTCTCTTACTGTATAAGTACCTTTTTCTAATTCTTTTCTTTTCCAAGTATTTACAGGATCAAACATCGTAGTTGTCTCATTTTCATTATATTTTTCGTATGTATTGCCAATAATATCTCCTCTAATTTTACCAGTCTTTTTATCATAGAATCTAAATACTTGTTTATCACCCGGATTAGTAACTTTAACAGCATCCTCACTAAGTTTTATCTTAGGAGTTAAAACTCCCCCCTTTTTAATAGCTGCTAGTTTATAAACGCCCCCAAAACTAGACCAATTTTTTGAAGTAATCAAGCTAGTACCTACTCCCCAAAGATTTATTTTAGCCCCTTGTTTTTTTAAATCTTCTATTAAATATTCATCTAAATCATTAGAAGCACAAATAGTAGCATCAGGAAAACCTGCATCATCTAACATTATTCTAGCTTTTTTAGACAAATATGCTAAATCTCCACTATCTAGACGTATACCATATTTTTTAGGCATCATACCTTCATCTTTTAACTCTTTAAATACTCTTATTGCATTAGGAACACCTGATTTTAAGGTATCATAAGTATCTACTAACAAAGTTGCATTATTTAAAAAACGCTCGGCATATTTTTTAAAAGCCTCATATTCACTATCAAAACTCATAATAAAACTGTGAGCATGAGTACCTGCAACTGGAATATTAAATTGTTTACCTGCTAAAACATTACTAGTTGATGAACATCCTCCAATAACAGCAGCTCTAGCACCATATACACCAGCATCAGGACCTTGGGCTCTTCTAAGACCAAATTCCATTACAGCATCCCCCTTTGCAGCATCACAAACACGTGATGCTTTAGTAGCAATCAAACTTTGATGATTAATTATATTTAAAATAGCAGTTTCTATAAGTTGTGCTTCTATAATAGGAGCTTCTACTTTTAATAAAGGCTCCATTGGAAAAACAACAGTCCCTTCTTTAATTGCATAAATATTACCAGTAAATTTAAAGTTTTCTAAATATTTTAAAAACTCTTCATCAAAAACCTCTAATTCTCTTAAATACTCTATATCACTCTTTTCAAAATGCAAGTTTTTAATATAATCTATTACTTGTTCAAGACCTGCTACAATAGCATATCCCCCATTATATGGATTATTACGATAAAAGACATCAAAAACTACTCTTTCATCTCTTTTCATATCAAAATATCCATTCATCATTGTAAGTTCATATAAATCAGTTAATAAAGTTAAATTTCGTTCACTCATCAAAATCATTCCTTTCTTTTTATCATTTTATTAATATCAAACTCTAAATTTTTTTAACTAACTGAATTCCTTGTTGTTCCATAAGTAAGTAAGCTGCATCTACATAATTTTGTCTAACATCTTCAGCAAAAGTTGCAATAGCATCTTTATGTACTCTAACAGCACTATCTCTATTATGTTCATCCAAATAATTTGCAAGACCAAGAGATCCATTACATACACAAATATCAGTACAACATCCTACGATATCAAACTCTTTTATATTAGAAGCCTCCTCAATTACATTTCTAAAAATAGGAGACTCCATAAAACTTGTAGAGTTCTTAGGTATAAAGATTGTATCATCAAAAGTTGTAAATGGCTTTAACTCATCTATTACTTCCTCTTCCCCACTACCCATAAGACAGTGATAATCAGAAAACCTCTTATGTTCAAGAGAATCTTTAGTATGAGTATCTTGAATAAAGATAACAAGTTCACATTCATTATGATATTCTCTTATAAGTTCTATCTGTCTAGGTATAATTTTAGCAATATTCTTATCATGCAATACTCCTTCCTTAACAAAGCCATTAATCATATCAACAATAATTAAAGCTTTATTATAAATTTTCAAATTCTTAGTCTTCATAACCATCCCTCCTCTTATTAACTTTTTATTAATATCAAAAACTAAGAAATAAGCAAGTAATTAAACTTGTTATTAACATTATATTAATAACAAACCATTCTGTCAATATTTTTTTAAAAAAAATACTATTTTGTTCTAATAGTATCTTTAACATAATTTTCTATAATATATTTTAAGTCTTCTATCGCTTTATCAATATTAAATGTCCCATTGCCAACTGGATAATAGACTGGAAATACTTTATAAGTCTTCCTACCTATTTCTTTTTCAAAGTATTGTTTACGACACTCTCCTACTGATATTTTCTTATTTAAAATAATTGATGAGACTTGATTTCCAAAAGTAATTATTATTTTAGGTCTAACAATATCTATTTCTTGTTCTAAAAGTCCAAGATAACTTTTTAAAACTTCATCTTTTAGAGGTCTTGCATTGTCCTGCGTACACTTACCTAAGTTCGTTATGAAGTAATTATTTCTTTTAACTTCATCATAGACTTTATTTGCAAAGTCATAGTCCCAGTCTTTAGGTTTCTTTTTGTTTATTTCATCTAACAGATTTTTATCGAAAAGATTAATGGCTGTGAATAATTTCCAAATGTTTTTAGTACCAAGCCACGGAGCTTTTAACCCTTTCCAGGCTTTATGACTAGCAATATTTCTACCTGTTGGATTCATGAAAACAAAGAGAATATCTGGATTATTAGATTCTCCTCCATTATAGATAGAATCTAATGTCTTATCACCGTATTTATTTTGTAGTTTATCATATTCTTTATATAGCTTTTTAAACTTCTCTTCCATAAAGTTAACCTTTCTATATTTTACACTTTATAATAAGTATTATTTTCTTACCTTTGTTTCTGCTATTTCTTTTTGAGCCTCCTTTAATTTCTCGTTATATTCTTTCATAATAGGATAAAAATCTTGTCCAATAGAATAGAAATCTATTTTTATATGATTATTAATCTTTCCTGTTTTTTCATTTATACTTATAGCATCCATTCCTCTTCTACTAGTTGGAGGCATACTTTTAATTTCAAAAAAAGGGGATACTCCCATTATGTCATCTTTGGCAAACCTATCTACTAAATCACTAGTGAACTGTTTTATAAAGACATCATTATGAATACTTGGAATACCTAAATTTAAATGTCTTTTAGTATTATTATTTAACATAATATCTACAGTACACATTTTTTCTTTTTCCCCATCTACTTTATTAGAACTAAAAATCATATTCCCTAAAATATTATCATCATTTAATATTTGCTCTAGATATTCTATCATTACTCTTGATTTATCTATAGCAAGTACTTCTGCCTCTTGTTTTTTCATATTTTAACATCTCCTTACACTCTTATTCCATAAACGAACTTGGATGATATGCAGTTATTCCTAACTCTTCTGTTTTTCTTAAGACATCTAATCTATCATCTATAAAAACTACATCTTCTTTATTAATATTTAAATGTTTACAGTACTCTAATATTACATCTGGTTTTAACATTGTAGATGAGATGAAACAGATATTTTCACGTTTTATATTAGGATAATTTTCTTTTAGCCAAGTATATTTTTGTTCTATTTCATTATTAGTTGCAATTGTTCCTAAAATAAATACTCTATTAAAATCTAAATTACTAACTATCTTTTGCATAGTTTTTAAAGGTCTTGCTTTAGAGAAAAGATTAGAAAACAATAAATCTTCTAAAGTTTGACAACCTAGTTCAGGACAAGCACCACTATATAATTTATCATTATATCTATATTCTGATAAAGTACCATCAACATCAAAAAATACATATTTATCTTTTAATTTTTCTAACATAAATAACTCTCACTTTCTTTTTATTTATCTACTATTTCTAATAACCTCATCAAATATTCTAGCATTTCATTATTTGACATCATCTATCATTAGTTACCTTTACTATAACTTTCTTCTAACGGTAGTAATTTTTGTTTTTTTAAAGTATTTTTATAAGTATCTAATAATTGTTGATACGTTAGATCTTCTTCCTTATTGTAAAATCCTAATAATAATGACGATAAGTCAACAGATAATGCTTTATTTTCATTATAAACCTGCAAAAGTTTATCAAATTCTTCATCCTTATTTTTTCCTTCATATTTTTTTAAATTCCATAATGCTTCATTACTTTTGTCTAAACATCCAAAAATAACATTTAGCCTATTCTTATCAATAAATCCCAGTATCTCTTCATTACTAGAAAAAGTTTTACAAGAAAAATCAAATAATGCTCCATCCATTATATAATCAAATAACTCAAAACAAGCTTTATATTCATCATAAATTCTTGATGGGAATAATCTTTCATCTTTATAAATATAATCTTCCAAATCATAACCAACTTCTTTTAATTCTTCCCTAAATTCATTAGATGCAAAAATCTTTGAACATATAGATTCAAGAAAACCATCAGCCATTCTAAAACCATACATATATTGTGCATTTAAAACATTATTCTCATAATAACAATTAAAATAATATGTAGTTGTTCTTTTAGCAATAGGATATATATTATTTTCATTTATAAAACAAGGAGCAGATTCTGTGATAACATGACCTAATTCATGAGTTAGAATAGTTATTAATTTTTTATAGTTACTATCATCAATATAATCTACCCTATGCATAACATTACATTTTTCATCATAATCAGTTGTTGTTGTAGCAAATATTTTATTTTCCCCAGTAAATTCTGTATCACTACTATCAACCTTATTAAAGATCGTGTTACAAACATTTATTATACCAGATATAGGAATTTTCCCATTACTTTCCCTAATATATCCCTTACATATCGCTTTCACTATAGGTTTCAATTCTAAAGGAACATTATTAGAATTTTCTATTAACTCATCTACTTCTTTTAATACTTCATTCATAAATAACTCCCACTTTCATTTATTATTCTACCATAAAAAGAAGCCTATTCCCTAGACTTCTCATACTTTTTACAATAATATTGTCATATAAACTGGTAAATATACAATACTATCTTCTTCTTTATAATCCCCTGTATGAATTATATATGGTGTGGCTAGATAATTTGCATATTTTTTTCTAAATTTATTTAATGAAACTAAAGTATAATTTTTACCAGATTTAACTTCAATTGGAGAGATATTGTGTTTATTAGTAATTTTTGACTTTGAAATTAAGAAGTCAATTTCCATCCTATCATTACTATTTTCTCTAGAACTATTGGAATAAAAATATAATTTATGTTCATTAGAAACTAACATTTGAGCGACTATATTTTCTAGTATCATTCCACCATTATATTCTAATTTATCAAATAATATTTTTTTGTATATTTCTTCTTCTACAATACTCTTTTCATCAAAAGCTTTTGAAATTAAAAGCCCAGTATCTGCCATATAACATTTATAAAAACTATTATCTAAATTTAAAGAAAGTCCTATACTTGGTTCTGTTGTATTAAATGCTTGATTAACAAGCATTGCATCATCTAACCACATAAAAGCATCCTCATAATCTCTTGTTCTAGCATCCTTATCTAAAGATGTAATTCTAAACTTCTTTTCATGTTTTTGAAGTTGTGATGGTATTTCATCAAATATACTTCTAACTTTTAAACTATACTTGCCAGAATGTTTAATTATATCTTCACGATATAAATCTAAAATATTTCTTTTTATCTGATCTACTCTATTAAAATCTTTAGTATTAATATACTCTAAAACTGCTTGTGGCATTCCACCAACTATCATATATTGTCTAAAATAATCCATTGCCTTCCTATGAAAAATATTACCGAGAGGCTTTCTTTCCTTAAAACTTTTTTCTATTAATTCCATTAACCCATGATTATCTAAAGCCCATAAAAACTCTTCAAAATCCATAGGATACATTTTTAAATGTTGTTCTTCTGAAGGAATTAAAATATCTTTAACATTTTCATTTATTGAAACTAATGAGCCTGTTTCAATATAATCATATCTACTATCAGCGACTAAATATTTAATTGCAGACCTTGCTCTTGGATATAACTGTACTTCATCAAAAATAATTAAACTTTCTCTTTCATATAATTTTACATTGTAATAATTAGATAAATATAAAAATAAATTATCTAAGTCATCTAAATATAAATCAAATAAATTTTTAATTTCTTGCGATACTCTATTAAAGTCTATCATAATATAACTTTTATAATTATCTTTAGCAAACTCTTCTACTATGTAACTTTTTCCAACACGTCTTGCTCCATCTATAAGAAGAGCTGTTTTTCCATTAGAATCTTCTTTCCATTTAACTAACTTATCATAAATTTTTCTTTGCATAAAGATACCTCCATAATTACATTATACACGAAATCAAAACTTTTTCAATCTTGTTTTTACACGAAATCAAGATTTTTTGAAAGATAATTTTACACGAAATCAAGGTTTTTAAGCACTTTAGTATACTAAAAGAAGCCTATTCCCTAGACTTCTCATATTTTTTCATAAACTTTCTATATAGCACATCGCAATTTTCAACATCCATAGGAGGTGTATCTTTTAAAGGATTAGGAATATTAAGTTTTTGATATTTTTCAAAACCTAAATGATGGAATGGTAGAAATTCTATTTTTTCAATATTTTTTATCTTCTTTAAATATTCTACTAAATTATCTATATATTCATCGTTATCCATAATACCTGGAACAATTACTTGCCTAATCCAAACTGGTTTACCACTCTTATTTAATTCTTCAATAAACTTCTCTGACTCTTCTATATCTCTTCCAGTTAAGTCTTTATAACCTTCTTTAGTAACGTGCTTAATATCTAAAATAACAAGATCAATTAATTCTAATATTTCTTTATATTTACCAATACCTACACCTGCAGTATCTAAGGCAATATGAATGTCTTCTTTTTTTAGTTTCTTACAAATATCTAATAAGAAATTAATTTGTAAAAGAGGCTCACCTCCAGAAAAAGTTACACCACCATTATTTCTTTTAAAGTATGGTTTGTTTCGAAGAATTTTTTTAACTAGTTCATCTGTATCATAATTTACTTCATTCATTTTCCATGTTTCTGGGTTATGACAATATTTACATCTTAGAGTACAGCCATCTAGAAAAATTACAGTTCTAATACCCGGTCCATCGACAAGACCAAAAGTTTCAATAGAATCTACACTTGCTTTCATCTACATCTTCTCATGGAAAGTTCTTGATATAACTTCTTCTTGTTGTTTTCTAGTTAGACGATTAAATCTAACAGCATAACCTGACACTCTAATTGTTAACAATGGATATTTATCTGGATTATTCATAGCATCTATTAACATCTCTCTTTGTAAAACATTAACATTCAAATGATGTGCTCCTTGTACAAAGTAACCATCAAGTAGACTTACTAAGTTATCAATTTGTTCATCTTTATTATGTCCAAGTGAACTTGGAACAATTGAAAATGTATTAGAAATACCATCACGACAACAATCAGCATAGTTAATTTTTGCAACTGAGTTTAAAGATGCAATGGCACCACTTGAATCTCTTCCATGCATTGGGTTTGCACCTGGTGCGAATGGCTCACCTGCCTTACGTCCATCTGGAGTAGACCCAGTCTTACTACCGTAAACAACATTTGATGTAATTGTTAATACTGACAATGTTGGTGTAGCATTACGATAACATTTATGACTTGCTAATTCTTTATACATCTTATCAAGTATTTCTTTAGCAATAGAATCTACTCTATCATCATCATTACCATATTTAGGATAATCACCCTCTATTTCAAAGTCTATTGCAATACCATCTTCATTTCTAATAGGTTTTACTTTAGCATACTTAATTGCAGAAAGTGAATCAGTTGCAACAGATAACCCTGCAACACCATAAGCCATTAGACGATTTACATCAGTATCATGTAAAGCCATTTGTCCTGCTTCATAAGCATACTTATCATGCATATAATGAATGATATTCATAGCATTAGAATAAACTTCGGCAACTTTTTCTATCATCTTAAAATATGTATCTTTTACCTTATCATAATCAAGTACTTCATCAGTCATCTTAGGAAAACCTTCGATAACTTTATCACCTTTAACTTCATCGACACCACCATTAATAGCATATAAAAGGGCTTTAGCAAGATTACAACGTGCTCCAAAAAATTGCATATCTTTACCTTCACGCATAGCAGATACACAACAAGCAATAGCATAATCATCACCATAAACAGGACGCATAACATCATCGTTTTCATATTGGATAGCATCTGTTTCAATACTCATCTTAGCACAATATTTCTTGAAGTTTTCTGGTAAATCTTGTGCCCATAATACAGTCATATTTGGTTCAGGAGCAGGATCTAGGTTAGTTAAAGTATGTAAGATACGATAACTTGTCTTAGTTACCATACTAACCCCTTCATTAGTAACACCACCAATAGAAGTAGTTACCCAAGTAGGATCCCCTGAGAATAACTCATCATAATCAGGTGTTCTTAAATGTCTAACTAGTCTTAATTTAATAACAAACTGATCAATAATCTCTTGAATTTCTTTTTCCGTTATTGTTCCCTCATTTAAATCTCTTTCAAAGTAAATATCAAAGAAAGCATCAACTCTACCTAAACTCATCGCAGCCCCATTATTTTCTTTAACAGATGCTAAATAACCAAAATAAGTCCATTGCACTGCTTCCTTACTATTTTTAGCAGGTCTAGAAATATCAAAACCATAACTTTTAGCCATCTTCTTAATCTCATCTAAAGCTCTATACTGCATAGAAACTTCTTCTCTTAGCTGTATTAACTCATCAGTCATTGGCCCTAATAGTTTATTATCCCACTCATTCTTTTTTTGTTCCATTAAATAGTCAATACCATATAAAGCAACACGTCTATAATCCCCAATTATTCTACCTCTACCATAAGCATCAGGTAATCCTGTTAATAAGCCAACATGACGTGCTTTTCTAATCTCAGGTGTATAAGCATCAAAAACACCTTGATTATGAGTTTTACGGTAAAGATTAAAATATTTATCAACTTCAGGATTTAATTTATAATGATAAGCATCTAATTCTTGATAAACCATTCTAGTACCACCATAAGGATTAACTATTCTTTTAAGAGGAGCATCTGTTTGAAGTCCTACGATTACATCATCATCTTTACTGATATAACCTGGCTCAAAAGCATTAATCCCTGACATATTATCAACATCAATATCAAGAACATGTTTCTTTAGTTCTTCTTTTAATAAATCACTACACTTCCCCCAAACTCTATCAGTTTTCTCTGTAGTACCTTCTAGGAAACTTTCATCTCCATCATATCCCTTATAGTTACTTTTAATAAAGTCACTAACATTTATCTCTTTAGTCCAGACTCCATCTTTGAAGTCTTTCCATTCTTCTCTCATTCTTTCATACCTCCTTGCATTCTTATTATACCATTAAATAAATAATTTAATTAAAAAAAATACTATTCTTGACAGTATTTTTTAAGCATATATACTTGTTATGATAATAGTAGCAACTAAAGCGATTAAAAATAACACTAAACTAGCTACCCATACTTTCTTTTGTTTCTTTTTATAACCTAATAAAAATAAAGCGATTAAAGCAATATACAAAACTGCAAATAAAATAATCATACCAATTCTCATTAATAACACCTTCTATTCTATAAGTATTATATCAATGTTTTTATAGAGAGACAATTATTATTTTTTATAGAAAATTTGTTTTATTCTATTATCATCCTTAGTTATTAATAGTATACTTTTTATAGGGAACATCAGTTATCTTGAGTATCTACCTCCATCCTAGGAAAGGAGATTTGATAAAAATGAAAACTAAGACTTTTATCGTAAAAGTTCTGAAACTCATTGCTATCATTTTATTTCTCCTTATCATTATGATAGTAGTTATTAAAAAATGACACTTAATTCGCATTTGAATTAAATGTCAACCTAATTAAATTTGGGTAGACATTCAACGTTGCTAAGCTGAATGTTCCCATTTTTTATTTTATGTAAATTTCTCCTGTGTATTCATGATAACATATTTTTTATAAATGTCAAAATTCCAAGAGCACT
>CAZJKS010000019.1:0-4963 GCA_964546695.1 uncultured Muribaculaceae bacterium
AACATCAAGCAGAAGGATTGTCTTTTTCTGTAAAAAATGGTATTAAGAAACCACCATCATTACAAAATATTTTTAAAGAATTGAATGATGACTTGGGCATTCCTTTTCCTAATACTAGTAGTCTTATACCATGGGCAGATCAAGGAGTCTTATTATTAAATACGGTTTTAACAGTAGAAGCTAATATGGCTGCTTCTCATAAAGATAAGGGTTGGGAGATTTTTACTGATAAAATTATAGAATTATTAAATAAAAAGGATGAGCCCGTAGTTTTTATTCTTTGGGGTAATTTTGCAAGGAATAAGAAAAAGTTAATTACTAATAAAAATCACTATATAATTGAATCTGCTCATCCTTCTCCTTTTTCTGCATATAATGGTTTCTTTGGTAGCAAACCTTTCTCAAAAACAAATACCTTTTTAATAAGTAAAGGAATTACACCAATAGATTGGCATATAGAATAATAAGAAAAACATTAATCGTTTTAATTTGCGATTAATGTTTTAATATTTCAAAAGGTTCTCTTTTTTCAATTTTATATGTTTCAATATTGGGGTAATGAGAAAATATTTTTATTAAATTTGATGGAAATTTGTGAGAAAGATAAATTATCTCTTCTCCATTATCATTATAATATTTTAAAGTTGCTCTTAAAGTGTTTTCATTTGTATTTAAAGAATCTATTAAAGGATCAAGTTTCTTAAAGTTTAATTTATCTTCATAGTCGTCAATTAGCTTTAAAATTTCATTAGTCATTTCCATTAATTCCTTGTATAAATCAGCGTTTGTAATTTTTTTAGATTTTAATTTAATTACTTCAGGTATATCTTTAATTTTAGCTTCTTCTAATATTGGAACAATCTTAAGTAATATAGCTTCTTTTTTTTGTAAGACAATATCTAAGTTATTATCAGCTTCTTTTATTTTTATGTATAAAAAATTATATTTATTTTTATAAACCAATATTATAATTATACAAATTAAAATAATTAGTATGATAATTCCTCCTATAATAATATAAATCATTAGTATCACATCCTTAATGTTATTATAGCAAAGAAAAAGAGAAGAGTAAATTATCTTAAAGTAATATCTTCTCTAAATTCTACATAGTTAAGGTAAACTGTTCAGAGTGGATAACTATAACAATTACATTCTTTTGCAACGGCATAATTATGTCTTGTACTTATAATGTATTGTAAATAATTTATCGTTTTATAAATTATTTCAGGTATGATATATAAAAGTGCTTAATAAATTTAAGTTGCATGAAAAACAAAAAAGCATTATAAATTATTTGTCTGATTTATAATACTCTTTAGTAATAACTACATCTGTTTATTAGATATTTGTTCTTTATATTTACTATCAAAATAATCTAATAAATCCTGTACAGTGTTATCTATCACATAACCAGGATCACTTAGTTTACCACTATCTCTACACATTTCAGCATAACGAACATATTCATCCCTGTTTTGACTATTTCGATATTGTTCCATTAGTATCATGTCTTCACAAGTTGGTATGTTTGTCCCAAACTGTTGATTTGCATAATTTATAAAATCATCTTTTGTTGTAGTTAGAGAAACAATTTTACCTTTAAATAAACTTAGATCATCTTTAGTTAAACCAAGATCATTTCCAAATGAATATCTTTTACCATTTTCATCAAGAGTATTTCCCAAAAATATATCTGAAAATCTATCAAAATGATCAAAATAATCATTTTGCATTACTTGACTCATATGTTCAATATTATTAAGTAGATAGTTAACTCTATTTCCTATGCATGATTTTGTAGCTTCGTCTAGATTTTCTATACTCTTCTTTATACTGTCAATTCTCTTTCTTGTTGTGTTTATAGTGTGTAAGTCATTATTGTTTGTTGCATTATCAAGATTTTTTTGTTGTTCTTCTAGTACTTCTTTATAATGATGTAATAATTCTTCTTTTATTTCATTATAACTTTTCATTTTTTCCTCCTTTAATTTCTAATTAAGATTATTGTATATATTTATTATATTCTTGTCAATGAAACTAAACTTTTGTATGTAAAAAGATGTAAATATAAAATTTCTTTAACTTTCTATTAATTTAGTATATTTTTATAGCAAAGAAAAAGAGAAGAGTAAATTATCTTAAAGTAATATCTTCTCTAAATTCTACATAGTTAAGGTAAACTGCCCAAAGTAGATAATTATAACCATTGTTATTATCTCTTATGACAACGTAATCTCTTCCTGCTCCTACGATAGTGCCTGTAAATACTTTATCACGCCATTCTAGTGAGTCAGAATACGACATATAGAAACTTGCTTCTTTTCCTATATTTAACTCTAAAATATTTTCAGCATAAGCCATATCTCCACTAATTGGAACAGTATTATTAATAGGGATATTATTCACATTGGGAGTATAATCATAATCAAAGTTTTGATAAGGTGGATCTGTACTTTGATTAGGATAAGTCTCATAATTATTATTCATAAAATCATCCTCTCAAAGTAATTTTATGAATAAAAATTTAAATTATACTAATTACTACTAGTATTTCCACTAATTTCATCAAATACTTTATCATCTTCACTTGGTTCTGTTCCTTTTATATAATACATAATTACTTTTTTTTCATCATCTTCAGTTGCAGGTTTTCCTGTAATAGGGTTTATTAGAACTCCAACAACATTATCGGGTTGTGTATACCAAGCATCATCTTTATCTTCCATGTAGTTTTCCATTGTTTCAAGCCAAATATTTTGAGCATATTTATATTCACTAGAATCTAATTCTCTAGCATCATCGTATCCACACCATACTGCTGTAACAATATCTTTGTTATAGCCAATATACCAATTATCAGTGTTAGTTGTTCCGCTTTTTAGAGCATATTTATGAGTCATTCTACTGGCAAGATTAATTGCAGTAGGGTAGTTGTAATCAATAAAGTTAGCATCATATGTTGTTGTTAATAAGTTACTTAATATGAATGTAAGACTAGAATTTAGAACTAGTTCTTTTTCTTCATCTGCTTCATATAAAATGTTGCCTTCTTTATCTACAACTTTTGTAATAAAGTGTGGTGTAACTTTATATCCTTCATTAGCAAAAGCTGAATATGCACTAGCCATTTCTATCATACTTATTTCACTTGTTCCTAAAGCAAGAGATGGTACTTCTTCTAATTCTGATGTTATTCCTAATCTTTTGGCCATATTAACGAGAGTACTTTCGCCTAAAAACATATGTGTTTTTACGGCATATATGTTTTCTGAGTAAGCGATTGCTGTTGCCATAGATATTGGCTTATTACCATATGTTCCATTATAGTTTTGTGGTGAATATGTCTCATCATTATTGAATGTAAAGGTTGTTTCTTCGCTTGTAAATGTAGTTGATGCTGTAAAACCATTTTCTAATGCTGCATAATATAAAAAGGCTTTCATTGTAGAACCAACTTGTCTTTTAGCATCTGTTGCTCTATTAAATTCTGATTCGTTGTAACTTTTTCCACCTACTAATGCAATAATTCTCCCAGTATTTGGATCCATCATAACACTTGCTGTTTCTAATTCATTATCTGGCATTATGTTTTTTACTGTTTCTTCTAATTGTTTTTGACTTTCAATATCTAGGCTTGTATAAACTTTAAGTCCTCCTGTTTCTAGAAATGATTCAGGAATTTCATCTAGACTTTGAAGTTCTTCTATTACAGCATCTTGATAATACATCACACTTTCTATTTCATCATCATCTTCTTCGCCGATAAACTTTAGTTCTTCATCTAAAGCTTTGTAGTATTCTTCTTTGCTTATTACTTTGTCTTCATACATATTGTTAAGTATCATTTGTTGTCTTTCTGTTGCCTTTTCTAAATTAACTAAGGGAGAGTAATTACTAGGTGATTTTGGTATTCCTGCAAGCATTGCTGCTTCTGCTAATGTTAAATCTTTGGCACTTTTTCCAAAATAATATTTACTAGCAGTTTCTATTCCATATTTACCATGACCATAGTTTATTGTGTTTAAATATCCTTCAAGTATTTCATCTTTACTATAATGAGATTCTATTTCTATTGTATACCACATTTCCTCCCATTTCCTTGCCCAAGTCTTATCGAAATCTAAAAATAAGTTCTTAGCGTATTGTTGGGTAATAGTACTAGCACCTTGACTAGTTGTACCACTAGTTATGTTAACAAAAAGTGCCTTTAATATTCTTAAGTAATCAAATCCAATATGTTTATAAAAGTTTTTATCTTCAGTATTTATAGTCGCTTCTATTAAATAAGATGAGATGTCATCAAGACTAATCCATTCTTTTGAGCCACTTCCTTGAAAGAATACTTCATTATTACTATCAAATAACATAAAACTATTTGCATTTTTTATTTCAATTTTAGGACTTAACTTAGCATAAGTATAAACACAAATATTTGCTATAATAAAAAGTCCTATAAGAATTATAAATACTTTTAAACACTTCTTTAAAACTTTCATAAGCATAACATCCTTTCTTTTTTATTATGTTCAAAAAAATATTATTCAAACAAATAAGTTGTAACTTTAATACTTTTCTGCTATAATTTAACTCGAAAAAAGGTGAAGTCTATGAAAGATGTATTTATAAAAGCAAAAATAAAAAATAAAGATGAAGAATTACCTTTTGAAGGTAAGGGAACTTATGATGAAGATAAAAACTTAATACAATATCAAGATGATAAAGCGGTTTTGTCTATTTTTTTAGATGATGATATTATGTTAAGAGAAACAGAAGATACTATTTTGAGTTATAAGTTTATAGAAAATGAGAAAACTAAATTTGAAGTATTTCTAAAAGACTTAAAACAAACAGGTTATGTTCCTATGCAAACCTTTAATATAAAAAAAGATAGAGAAAGTTATGATGTAATATATAGAATAGATGGAAATGACTTTAAACATGAATTTAAAGTAGAATGGAG
>CAZJKS010000019.1:5063-13991 GCA_964546695.1 uncultured Muribaculaceae bacterium
GTGGAAAAAGATATATTAGATGAATTTAAAGAGAAGGGTATTCCTCTTGATGAAGTACAATTAATAACAAGTAGTAAAAAAGAGTTGGGTGATTATCAAATAAATGATGCTATGAAGCTTGCTAAAATCATGCATAAGTCACCAAGAGATATTGCCGAAGACTTAGTTAAATGTCTAGAAGAAACGGGATATTTCAAAAATATAAATATTGCAGGAGCTGGTTTTATTAATTTAAGTTTTAAAGATGAGTTATTAACAGAATATGTGGAAAAAGTTTTTAAGAGTTCCACAAGAGATGTTGAAAAACTTAATGGTGATAGAATCATTATTGATTATGGTGGTGCGAATATTGCTAAAACTCTTCATGTTGGACATTTAAGAAGTGCTAATATAGGGGAAGCTTTAAAAAGATTAGCAAGGTATCTTGGTAAAGAAGTAATTGCAGATGTTCACTTTGGTGATATTGGTCGTCAATCTGGAATGGTAATTTATGAGATCAAACAAAGATATCCTTACCTTAACTATTTTAGTGGTAAAGAGGAATCTGTTTGGGACGAGTTACCTATAAAAGGAGAAGATTTAGAAGAAATTTATCCTATCGCTAGTATAAAGGCTAAAGAAAACGAAGAGGTAATGAATGAAGTAAGAGAAATTACTGCTGAATTAGAATCTGGTAAACATAAAGGTTATGTTGCTCTTTGGGATAAAGTAAAAGAATTGTCTAAGGAGGATATTAAAAACATTTATAAAGAAATAAATACAGATTTCGATTTATGGGAAGGAGAAAGTGATGCTTATCCTTATATTAATGAAACTTTAGATATTATGGAAAAATCAGGCTATTTAATTGATAGTGAAGGTGCGAAAATAGTTGAAGTAATAGAAGATGATGATAAAGCTCCTATGCCTCCACTTGTTGTTATTAAAAGTAATGGTGGAACACTTTATGCTACAAGGGAACTAGCAACTATTACTTCTCGGATGAAAAGATTTAATCCTAATGCTATGTGGTATATAGCAGATATGCGTCAAGGTCTATATTTTGAACAAGTTTTTAGAGCGTCATATAAAACAAACATTGTTCCTAAAAGTACGGCTTTAGAATTCTATGGCTTTGGCACAATGAATGGAACTGATGGTAAACCATTTAAAACAAGAGATGGTAATGCTGCAACTTTAAAAAGTTTAATAGAAAGTGTTAAAGAAGAAATTCTTACTCATATGAATAAAGATATGGATAATAAAGAAGAAACAGCTGAAAAAATTGCTATCGCTGCTATTAAATATGCTGACTTTTTACCTAATAGAACAACAGATTATATCTTTGATGCTAGTAAATTTATCGATGTAGAGGGAAAAACTGGTCCATATGTTCTTTATAATACTATTAGAATGAAATCTATTTTAAATAAAGCAGATGAGCAAGGAATGACTTATAATAACTACTATAATAAACCAACAGATACAGAAAAAGAAATAATACTTTTATTAATGGATAAGAATAATATCTTACATAAAGCTTATAATAATAAAGATTTAAGTTCTATAGCAGATTACTTATATAATTTGACAAGTTTATACAGTAGGTTTTATGAAGTTAATCATATCTTAACTGAAAGTGATGAAAAAGTTAAAGAAAGTTGGCTTACATTAACAAAATTAGTTAAAGAAACTAATGAAGAATTGCTTGGTATACTTGCAATTGATATACCAGAGAAAATGTAAAAAAATATAAATGTGTAAAAAAGTATTGCCTTTTATATAAATTCATGCTATAACTTTATCTGATTTAATACACAAATAAAAAATTATTACATATAATGTCTTAGCTATAGGAGGAATTTTTATGAAGTTAGCTAAAATGAAAAAAGAAGATTTAGAATTACTGTCCCATAAAGATATAACTTATTATATATTAGATGAGGAAGGGAAGATGAATACTGCTGATCTTTTTAAAAGAATAGTAACTCTACTTGAACTTTCTAATAGTATTTACGAAGAAAAAATTGGTGATTATTATACACTTCTTACAACAGATAAACGATTTATTTTGTTAGAAGATGGTAATTGGGATTTAAGAACTCGTCATACTTCAGATAAAATTGTTAAAGTAATTGATGATGAGGATGAGGAAGAGATTGAAGAGATAAAAGAGGATACTATTCTACCTGATGAAGAGGAAGAAGATAATTATGATTCTGGTGATACAGATGATGAAGATGATTATGATGATACTAATGAAGATTTAAAAGATTTGGTAGTAGTAGATGAAGATGAATTAGAAGAGAGCTAAAAGTAAAAATGTTTAGTTCTTTTTTCTAATGACATATATTAATTATTAAAAAGCAACATTGTATTTAAAAGTAAGCTATGCTATAATTACAAAGAAAAAGAAAGGACTGGTTATTATGATAGAACGTCTTGAAGCTACTGAGAAAAAATATATGGACTTACAAGCTGAACTTATGAGTGAAGAAGTCTTAAAAGATATTAATAAAACAAGAGAATTATCAAAAGAGGTGTCTGAACTTGAGGAAGTAGTAACAGTTTATCGTGAATATAAAAAGATATTAGAGGATATTCCTGAGACTAAAGAAATGTTAAAAGATGATGAACTTAAAGATATTGCTAAAGAAGAGTTAAAAGAATTAGAGGAAAAGAAAGATAAGTTGGAACATGATTTAGAGATACTTTTAATACCAAAGGATCCTAATGATAATAAAAATGTTATTGTCGAAATAAGGGGAGCTGCAGGAGGAGATGAAGCTAATATCTTTGCAGGAGACCTTTATAGAATGTATACTAAATATGCTGATAAAGTTGGTTTTAAAACGGAATTAATAAATGCTGAAGAAGGAACTGCAGGAGGTTTTAGTCAAGTAGAATTTATGGTTAAAGGAACTAGTGCTTACTCTAAGCTTAAGTATGAGAGTGGGTCTCATAGAGTTCAAAGAATTCCTGTAACAGAAAGTAATGGGAGAATTCAAACATCAACTGCAACAGTACTTGTAATGCCAGAAGCAGAAGATGTTAATATTGATATAAATCCTTCTGACCTTAGAATAGATATTTATCGTTCTTCTGGTTGTGGGGGTCAGGGAGTAAATACAACTGATAGTGCTGTTCGTATTACTCATATACCAACTAATACTGTTGTTACTTGTCAAAATGAACGAAGTCAAATTCAAAATAAAGAACAAGCAATGAAAGTACTAAAAGCAAGACTTTATGAACAAGAGTTAAGACGAAAGGAAGAAGAGTTAGGGGAGTCGCGTCGTAATAAAATAGGTACAGGTGATAGAGCTGAAAAAATAAGAACATATAATTATCCACAAAATAGGGTAACAGACCATCGTATAGGTTATACTACTAATAACTTAGATAAAGTTATGAATGGAGATTTAGATGATATTATAGAAGCTTTAACTATGGAAGATCAGAGAAGAAAACTAGCAGGAGAAGAATAATGAGCGTTGAAGAGTTAATCATCTATGGAAAAAAGTATACAAGTAGTACTCATGCTAAAATGTTATTAGCATCATTTTTAGGAGTTAATCCTTTGGAACTTTTGACAATTTTAGATACTGTAGTAGATGATGATATTATTAAACTTTATAAAGAATCTTTACAAGCTATAAGTGAAAATAGACCTATTCAATATGTAATAGGTCATGTTAATTTCTATGGTTTAAAGTTTAAAATTAATGAAAATGTGTTAATACCTCGTTTTGAGACAGAAGAGTTAGTTGAAAATATTAAGAATTATCTTGAAAAGAAAAATATAACAAATCCCAAAATATTAGATTTAGGTTGTGGTAGTGGTGTTATTGGTCTAACTTTAAAACATTTCTTTCCTGATTCTTTAGTAACCTTAGTTGATATTAGTGAAGAAGCTTTAGAAGTAGCATTAGAAAATGCTAAAAGTTTAGGATTAGATGTTCGCTTTATAAAAAGTGATTGGTTTAGTAATGTTCCTATAGATAAATACGATGTTATTGTCTCTAATCCTCCTTATATTAAATTAGATGAAGAAATAGAAGATATAGTTAAAAATAATGAACCGTCTTTAGCCTTATATGGGGGAGTGGATGGTCTTGATTGTTATAGAAGTATTTTAAAAAATATTACTAATTACTTAAAAGATGATTACTTAATTGCTTTTGAAATAGGTTATCTTGAAGGGGGAGACTTAACTAAATTAGTAGAAGATACTATTTCTAATAATAAAGTAACTATTAAAAAAGATTTAAGTAATAAAGATAGAATGCTTTTTGTCGAAAAAAATGATGATTAAAATTTGAAAATATCACTCATTAATAGTTTAGAAAGGGTGATATTTTTATATGAAAAAATATTTAATCTTAGCAAGTTTAATCTTAGTATTTATGCCTAATTTAAATAAAGATAGTGATGAGATTGTAATACCTGATGAGGCGATAAGATTTAGAGTAGTTGCTTCTTCAAATACTAAAGAAGATAGGGAGGCTAAAACTATTGTTAAAGATGCTTTAGAAGAAGACTTAGCTATACTTTTAAGTGATAGTACTTCTATAGATGAGACAAGGACTATTTTAAAAGAAAACCAAACTCATTTTGAATCTTTAATAGAAAGGACTCTTTTAACTAATAAAATAAATACTTCTTATAAGGTAAGTTTTGGTATTAATTATTTTCCAGAAAAAAATTATAAAGGGGTTGTTTATGAGGAAGGTTACTATGAATCTTTAGTTGTAACACTTGGTAGTGGAAATGGTGATAACTGGTGGTGTGTTTTATTTCCTCCTTTGTGTTTAATAGAGAGTGAAGATAATAATACTGATGAAGTAGAATATAAGTCTTTTGTTAAAGAGATGATAAATAAATACTTATAATAAATAGTTGCCTGTTTGAATAAAATTTTGATAGGTGATTACTTTGGATATTTTAGAATTAATTATGTTAGCGATAGGGCTAAGTATGGATGCATTTTCTTTATCTATTGTCTATGGGACTTTAAATTTATCTAAAAAAGTTAAAATCTTTTTAAGTGTTACGGTCGGAATATTTCACTTTTTAATGCCTCTTTTAGGAAATATATTAGGACTTTTTATTGTTCATTATATAATAAGTGCTCCTGATATATTAGTAGGTATAATTTTTACGGTTTTAAGTATTGAGATGTTACTTAATATAAAAGAATTAGATGAAGAGAAAAAAAGTTTTAAGAGTTTAGCGAATGCTTTTCTTTTCGCCTTTAGTGTTAGTATAGATAGTTTTTCTGTTGGAATTGCTTTAGGAACTCATAATGTAAATATTATTTTATCAGGAATAATCTTTGCCATAACTAGTTTTGTTTTTACTTCTTTAGGACTTAATATAGGTAAGTTTTTAACTTTAAAATTTGGGAAAATAGCCAATATTATAGGAAGTGTTTTATTACTTATTTTAGCTTTTACTTATTTTTTTGAATAAAAAGTAAAATTTTGTAAAAACTAACTTTGGGTGAAGTATTATGAGAAAAAGAATAATTACAGATGATGAGATGGAGCTTATTATGAAAAAAGAAATATTTCCATTAAGATTTCATACTGTAAGCCCACTTGTGAAAGAAGTTAAATAGGACTTCTTTTTCTTGGTATCATTTTAAGAAAACTTTAGTATATCTTTTTTTTTCTTTTGACAAACCTTGTATAATTGCTTATGATATATATGAAGGTGATAATAGTGTTAGTAAATTTTAATGCAATGTTAAAAGATGCCAAAGAAAAAAAATATGCTGTTCCTCAATTTAATATTAATAATTTGGAATGGACTAGATATATTTTAGAGAAAATGCAAGATGAGAATTTGCCTGTAATATTAGGTGTTAGTGAAGGTGCAAAAAAATATATGGGTGGTTTTTATACTGTAAGATGTATGGTAGAAGCATTAATTAAGGATTTGAATATAACTATTCCTGTATGTTTGCATTTAGATCATGGAAGTAGTTTTGAGTCTTGTATGGAAGCAATTGATGCTGGATTTTCTAGTGTGATGATAGATGCTAGTAAGTACGATTTAGAAACTAATAAGGAAATAACTAAAAAAGTTGTAGATTATGCTCATTCTAAAGGTGTATCTGTAGAAGCAGAAG
This sequence comes from uncultured Muribaculaceae bacterium, assembly GCA_964546695.1. Classification (GTDB taxonomy): domain Bacteria; phylum Bacillota_I; class Bacilli_A; order RF39; family UBA660; genus Onthousia. The sequence continues at coordinate 11,176 of CAZJKS010000019.1, forward strand.
TTGGTCATGTTGGTGGTACTGAGGATAATGTTTATGGTGATATACTTAGAGCAACTTTAGAAGATTGTGTAGAAATTTCTAAGGTGGGAATAGATGCTCTAGCTCCTGCTTTAGGTTCAGTTCATGGGCTTTATAAGGGAGAACCTAATCTTGATTTTGATAGGATGCAAGAGGTAAATGAAAGTTTATCTATTCCTTTAGTCTTGCATGGTGGGACAGGTATTCCTTATGATATGATAAAAAAAGCGATAAGTTGTGGGATTAGTAAAATAAATATAAATACAGAATTACAAGTAACTTGGCATAAATCTGTTATTGATTTCATAAAAGATAATCCTAATATTTATGATCCAAGGAAAGTAATTAGTAGTGGAGAAGTATCCATGAAAGATAAAATTGGTGAACTTGTAGATGTTTTTAACCCAAATCATATTAGTTCCAAAAATGAAAAAAATAATATAATATAGTAAGAGAGGTTTGTGATTAACTATGAAAATGCTTGAAATTAAAGGAGGTAATTCTCTTTCTGGAACAATAAGAATAAGTGGGGCTAAAAATAGTGTTGTGGCATTAATACCTGCAGCTATTCTTTCTAGTGAAGAAGTAACAATTTGTAATGTTCCTGATATAACTGATACAGTTGCTTTGTGTGAAATATTAGAGTTTTTGAATGTAGATGTAAAAAAAGCGACAGAAAGTTTAGTTATTAATCCTACAAATATGGAAAACAAGGAGATACCTAGTACTTATACTAAAAAATTAAGGGCTTCGTATTATTTTATGGGTGCACTACTTGGTAAATATAAAAAAGTAACAATTGCTTTACCTGGTGGTTGTTCAATAGGAGCTAGACCTATTAATCTTCATCTTAAAGGTTTTGAAGCTTTGGGTGCTAGTGTAACAAATAAAGATAATATTTATACTGTGGAAGCTAAAGAGTTAAAAGGAGCTAATATTTATTTAGATTTTGCTAGTGTTGGAGCAACTATTAACATTATGTTGGCAAGTGTTTTAGCTAAAGGGACTACTATTATTGATAATGCTGCTAAAGAGCCAGAAATTGTTAATATTGCAACACTTCTTAATAATATGGGGGCAAAAATAAGGGGTGCTGGGACAAGCAGTATTGAAATTACTGGAGTTGAAAAGTTAGGGAAATGTTTTCATGAAGTTATTCCTGATAGAATAGAGGCAGGAACTTATGTGATTTTAGGTGCAGCAGTAGGAGATAATTTAAAAATATCTAATATTATTCCCGAACATATTGAAGCTTTAACTAGTAAACTTGAAGAAATGGGTGTGTTTCTTGATATTGGTGTAGATTATATTATTGTAAGTGGGGGTAAAGATTATAAGCCGGTAAATGTTAAGACACAAACATATCCTGGTTTTGCTACTGATCTTCAACAACCTTTAACACCACTTCTTACTATGTGTAGAGGAAAAAGTAAAATAGAGGAAACAATTTATGAGAATAGATTTATGCATATACCATATTTAAATCAAATGGGAGCTGATATTAGAGTAAAAAATCAAACTTCTACTATTATCGGACCTACTAAATTAACTGGAACTGATGTTGTCGCTACAGATTTAAGAGCAGGAGCATCTCTTGTGATTGCTGGTTTAATGGCTAAAGGAACGACAAAGATAACTAATGTTGAACATATTTTACGAGGATATGAAAATATTGTTGATAAGTTAGTAGAAGTTGGTGCTAAAGTAAAATTAAAAGACATATAAAATCATTAAAAAGAGACTAGAGAAATATAATTTAATATATGGCTCTAGTCTTTTTTTGGAGGGAGAAATGAAAAAAATTTTATATCTTTTAATTATCTGTATTTTAATTTATGTAATTTATTATTTTAATCATACTGATAAGATAACCTATATATCGTTAGGGGATTTTTTAAGTGTAGGAGTAGATTCTAATGGTAATAAAAATTATGGCTATAGTAATTATCTTTCTAATTATTTAAAAGCTAAGGACTTGCTTAAAAGTTATAATAATTATTTTTCTACAAGTGGTACAAGGATAGTAGATTTAAAAAATAAATTAGAGACTGATTGGACTATTGTAAAAAATGAAGAGACGTTATCATTAAAAAAATGTCTTCGTGAAGCTAATTTGGTAACATTATCAATAGGAACTGATGATATTTTGGCTGATTTAACTTTATCCACAGTTGGTGTGGAAAATCTTTCTAATGAAGATATTGCTTCTTTAGTAGATAAAATTACAGCTGAGTTAGATAGTCTTTTTGATGAGTTAAGGAAATATGCTAAGGAAGATATAATTTTTATAGGTTTTTATAATCCTTTAGAGGGTGATACTTTAACTGTAGAAAGACTCTATACTTATTTAATAACTAAGACTAAAGCTCTTTGTGAAATTTATGATATAGAGTATTTAGATATTTATAATCTATTTAAGAAAAACAAAGACTATATAGATAATCCTACTAATATATATCCAACAACGGAAGCTTATCAAATGATTGCCACAAAAATAATAGAGAATTATCTATAAGTAAAATTTATAAAGTCTTTATAGATAATAAGAAAGTAATGTAATATGCTTATATTTATTGAATGGGAAATAAATAAAGAGTTGTTTCTTAGAAATTTGAATCTAGAAAATTTTTAATATTATTTATGATTCTATTTAATAATCTAGAGTAATATCTTTCTATAAAAGATACTTATGTGATAAGATGTATATGTAAGGAAAAGTTTCATAAAATAAAATAGTTATGAATTTATGCAAATAACACCTTAGATTTAATTTTTAAATATGAAAATCTGCTAAAGGC
>CAZJKS010000020.1:0-13659 GCA_964546695.1 uncultured Muribaculaceae bacterium
TTATACCAAAACTTTTCATTCTACACTACCTTCTTTCTATTTTCTTTTCTCTATACTATCATAAGATTTATAATTATTGCAATATTTTATTTAGCATTACCAAATCTTCTATTACGTTTTCTATAATTATCTAGCGACTCTTCTAAACACTTACTATCAAAATCAGGAAAATATGTATCAGGGAAATCATACTCAGCATAACTTGACTGATATATCATAAAATTACTAATTCTTTTTTCACCACTTGTTCTAATAACAAAGTCAAGTGGTGGTAATTCTTGATAAAGGTTTTCACTTACGACTTCTTTAGTAATATCTTCTAATTTTAAAGTTCCATCTAATACTTGTTTAACTATCTTTTTAGTCATATCAACTATCTCATAATCTCCTCCATAATTAAGACAAATATTTAAAACGCCTCTTGTATTGTTTTTAGTATCATCTGTCGTCTTATCCATTGCCTCAAGTACACTCTTAGGAAGATTTTCACGTCGTCCTGAAAACACTACTTTAACATTATTTTTCTTAATAGATTCTAACTTATTATTAAATAATGTTACAAATAGTTTCATTAAGTAATCTACTTCATTTTTATCTCTTTTAAAATTCTCAGTAGAAAAAGCATATAAAGAGACAACTTTAATAGAAGTATTATCATAAATATAATCAAGTAACTTAATAAGATTATCAGCACCTGCTTTATGCCCTAAGCTTCTATTTAAGCCTTTTTCTTTTGCCCATCTACCATTACCATCCATAATGATTCCTAAATGATTAGGATATACTACATTTTCCATACTTACTCCTTATTTTCTTTTAAACTATCATAATAATTAAATCTTTCTTTAGCATTGTCTTCATTTTCTTTTAATAAAGTATCTGCTTCTTCACTATTTATAATCTTTAATGATTTATATCTATCTTCACTATTTAAATAGTCTTGATATTTATTAAAATCACTCTTTCCATCCATTTTAAACTCTTTAGTATCTGGGTTATAATGAAATATTGGAAAATATCCACTAGCGGTTGCTTTTTTCTCTTCATCAATAGAATTACTCATTCCTTTTAAGATACCCCAAGCAATACATGGAGAATAAGCAACTATGATACTAGGTCCATTATATTTTTCAGCTTCTAACATTACTTTAATAGTAGCAGCAGGATTAGCTCCTAGTGATATCGCTCCTACATAGACATTAGGATTAGTTAAAGCTATTTTGAGTAGATCTTTTTTAGGTGTCTTTTTACCAGATGAAGCAAATTTTGCAACTGTTCCTATTCTACTAGATTTACTAGCTTGTCCTCCAGTATTAGAATATACTTCAGTATCAAGAACTAAGATATTAACGTTTTCTCCACTATTTAGGACATGATCAATTCCATTATAGCCAATATCATAAGCCCAACCATCTCCTCCTACAGCCCATAGGGAAATAGGCATAATATACTTCTTTAGAGATTTTAATGGTTTAATCTTTGTATGAGGAATAACTGAAAGTAAGGCTTTAGCAGTATCTACGTTAATATCATTAATATAATCTAGGTAGATATCTTTTTCTTCTTCATCTACTTTAGAGATATTTTCATTTATAATATTCTTTAACTGGTTTTTCTTAACTTCATCAGCAATTTTCATACCAAAACCAAATTCAGCATTATCTTCAAATAAAGAATTAGCCCAAGGAATGCTATAAGGAGTTGAAGGACTAGAAGCTCCATATATTGAAGAACATCCTGTTGCATTAGCAATAACTAGTCTATCACCAAATAATTGGGTTAAAAGTTTTAAATAAGGAGTCTCTCCACATCCAGCACAAGCCCCACTAAACTCAAATCTAGGTTTCTTAAACTGGCTTCCTTTAACTGTACTTACACTCATTACATCTTTAAAAGTCACTTCATTAAATAAGTATTCTGTCTCTTTTAAAGTAATATCATTAACAATACTTTCTTTCCTTACCATTTCTAAGGCTTTAGAACCTTTCTTACCAGGACAAATATTAGCACACAAACCACAACCAGTACAGTCTTTATAACTAACAGCAATAGTAAACTTTAAACCATCTCCTAAATTGCTATTTATAAGTTTATCACTTAAACTATTAGGGGCTTTCTTATCTTCATCCTTATCAAGTAAAAATGGTCTAATTACAGCATGAGGACATACAAGAGAACATAAATTACAACTAATACAGTTTTCTTTTTTATATTTAGGTACAACTTCACTAATATCACGTTTTTCTAAGCGTGAAAGTCCTCCTTCTACTGTTCCATCTACTCTATCTAAGAAAGCACTAACAGGAAGATTATCCCCTTCTCTTTTATCAATAATAGCAAATAAAGTAGAACTTGCCTCTTTAATGGAAACATAATCATCACTGTTTTCTTCTATTTTAAGTAAGTGTGTAGTATTAATAGCATTATCAACAGCCTTTTTGTTTTTTTCTATTATATTATTACCTTTAAGTTTAAATCTATTATCAAGATTAGCTTTTAATTTCTTAATAGCATAATCACTATCTATAATATGTCCAAACTTAAAGATTAAAGCTTCCATAATAGCACTTATTTTATTACCAAGTCCTTCTTTTTTAGCAATTTTATAAGCATTAACTATATATACTTTAATATTATTATCTAAAATATATTTTTTATCTTCATTACTAATCATAGAGATAATATCATCATCATTTCTGCTACTATTAAGAAGAAATATACCATTTTTTTGAATTTTATTAATAAATCTAAATTTAGTAAGATAAGAATCTTCGGTACAGACTAATAGTTTAGATTTATTAACATAATAAGTAGATCTAATAGGATTTTTTGAAAATCTTAAATGACTTAAAGTAATACCACCACTTTTTTTAGAATCATATTGAAAATATCCTTGGACATAAGCATCAGTAGAGTCCCCAGTTATTTTCATTAAATCTTTACAAGCTGAAACCATACCATCACTTCCATAACCATAAACAAGGAATGATGTTTGATTTTTGTGTGGTAGATTAAACTCTTTATCATAAGGAATACTTAAATTAGTAACATCATCTTCTATACCTATTGTAAAGTTATGATTAATAGATTCTAAATTATCATAGATAGCCTTTATCATAGATGGAGTTGTATTTTTAGATGAAAGACCATATCTTCCTCCTACTACTTTAATGTTTGTATCTAATGATTTAATAATATTATCTATATCAAGAAATAAAGGTTCTCCTGTACTTCCTGCTTCTTTAGTCCTATCAAGAACGGCAATCATTTTAACAGTTTTAGGGATACTTCTTAAGAAATATTCTCTTGAAAAAGGACGATATAAATGAACTTCTACTAGTCCTACTTTTTCTCCATTATCGTTTAAGTAATCTACTACTTCTTTAATTGCCTCACAGACACTACCCATAGCGACTATTACTTTAGTAGCATCTCTTTTTCCATAATAATTAAATGGCGCATAACTTCTTCCTGTTATTTTATTAACTTCCTGCATATATTCGTTTACTATATCAGGTAATTCTAAATAGTATTTATTTCTAACTTCTGTCGCTTGAAAGTAAATATCATCATTTTCACTAGTACCACGAGTTACAGGGTTATCGGGATGAAGACTTCTTTTACGAAAAGCATCAAGAGCTTTCTTATCTACAAGTTTTTTTAATTTATTAGTATCAATGACATCTATTTTTTGTAGTTCATGACTTGTTCTAAAACCATCAAAAAAGTTCATAAAAGGAACTCTACCTTTAATAGTAGAAAGATGAGCCACTCCTGTTAAGTCCATTACTTCTTGAACTGAAGATGAGGCAAGTATGGCAAAACCTGTACTTCTTGCAGCATAAATATCTTGATGATCACCTAAAATAGATAAAGCATGAGTTGCAAGACTTCTCGCTGCTACATTAATAACACAAGGAAGTAATTCCCCTGCTATTTTATACATATTAGGTATCATTAATAAAAGTCCTTGACTAGCAGTATATGTTGTAGTTAAACAACCTGCTTGAAGGGAACCATGAACCATACCAGCAGCCCCTGCTTCACTTTCCATCTCTACTACTTTAACAGGTTGATTAAAGTAATTAAGTTTACCCTCATTAGCCCATTTGTCAGTTAACTCAGCCATAGGAGAGGCAGGTGTTATAGGATATATACCTGCTACTTCTGTAAAATTATATGAAACATAACTACAAGCTTCATTTCCATCCATTATTTTTTTCATATGTCATCACTCTTTTCTATCGTTTCTAATTTAATTATATAATAAAATTGTGTTTTTATCTATCTATTTAGAAAAATGTTTTAATATAAAAAAGAAGATACAAAATATAATGTAGTAATATAATCTTACAAGAGAAAAGACTCTTTAAAATTATGAATTAGAAACATAAAACTTAAAAAGTCTTGATTTTTACTTTTATCAAGACTTCTTTTATATATGTAAAAGATGATGCTTACACTAAATTTCTATAAATATATAACAAAAGAAAGATATAATAAATTAGTTACAAATTACTTATAATATCTTGATATTTTATAAAATATCCTTTATTAGGAAGAGAAGTAAATGTTAATTTTTCTTTGGTTGTAGGATGAATAAATTCAAGTTTATAAGAGTATAAAGCAAGATGATACTCTCCTTTACTTCCATATTTTTCATCTCCTAATAAAGGATGATTATGGTATGAAAACTGTACTCTTATTTGATGATGTCTTCCTGTTTCTAGATTTATTTTTATAAGAGTATTACCATCTTTAATATCTATTACATGATAATTAAGAATAGCAAGTTTTCCTTCTTTGCTATTACTAATAATACTTCTATATTCTACTCTTTTTAAATAATCTTGATACTTACCATCTTTTTTTATTGTTCCTTTGCAAATAGCAAGATAAGTCTTTTTAAATTCTCTATTTCTAATTTGTTTTGAAAGCCTTGAAGCAGCTTTAGAAGTTTTAGCAAAGACCATAATGCCTCCTACGTTTTTATCAAGGCGATGAACTAGTCCTAAATAAACATTACCAGGTTTATTATATTTTTCTTTTAGATATTTTTTTAAAATAGTTAACATATCAGGAGTATTAGATGAATCACTCTGACTTAAAACTCCTACTTCCTTTTCTACTACTAATAAATGATTATCTTCATATAATATATTAATCATAAGACTCCCATCTTCCATAAATACCACAAGGTAATATTAAATTATTAGTGGTGATTTTAAGACCTATTTCACTACTTGTAACAATTCCTTTATATTTTTTATTGATAGTTGTAAATAATAAGTTTTCTAGCGATGTTTTAGATAGTCCTGTTGTATAAGAGTTAATGATAAAGAATAAGGGCTTATCAGTTAATATTTCTAAACATAGGTTAACTAAATTACTTAAATCTTTTTCAATATCCCAAACTTCTCCATTAACACCTCTTCCATAACTAGGAGGATCCATGACAATGGCATCATACTTATTTTCCCGTCTAATTTCTCTTTTTACAAACTTTACTACATCATCTACTAAATAGCGAACTTGCATATCTTTAAGTCCAGATGATATTACATTTTCTTTACATACTTCAACCATACCTTTTGATGAATCTACATGAGTAACTGATGCGCCAGCTTTAAGACAAGCGACAGATGCTGCTCCTGTATAACCAAAAAGATTTAAGACTTTAATAGGTCTATTAGCATTTTTTATTTTATTCATCATATATTCCCAATTAATCGCTTGTTCTGGAAATATCCCTGTATGTTTAAAGCCCATTTGTTTAATATTAAAAGTTAAATCTTGATATTTAATAGTCCAAGTACTAGGAATTTTTCTTAAATTTTCCCAATGTCCACCACCTTTATTAGAACGATAATATATAGCATCTATCTTACCTTTATATTTTTCTTTCAAATTACCATTATCCCAAATAACAGTAGGATCAGGTCTAAGTAAGATATATTTTCCCCAACGTTCTAGTTTTTCTCCATTAGATGCATCAAGTAATTCATAATCTCTAAAATCTTTAGGTGTTAACATTTAATCACATCCTTATATTAATTATACATTATTATTATTTAATTTTTTCTAAAACTTTTACTTTACCTTGGAATAAGTATTCAGCTTTACATAAATCTTCTTTCTTAAAAATAGGATTCCAATAATTAGATGCTGCTTCATACATTTCTTTAGCAGTTAATTCTTCATCTGGGATAAAACTATCACTTGATTTAAATAAGTTACCTGTTACTGATACTTTATATAAGACTAATTTTCTATTAACTTGCAATTGTTTTTTCCAAAATTTTAGACTTTTTTTATCTGCTAGCCAAATAGAATGTAATCTGCTAGGTAGTTTAGGATTATTTTCTTTTCTATATTGTTCTAACATTAATTCTCTATTATACATATTAGCATTAGTTATAATTATACTTGAAGCTTTCAATAAATCTATGGTAGTTTCTAAATCTATATTTTCTATATCTATATCATCTAAATATTTATCGATAATTCTTTCTAAAGGGGCTATAGCATTTTTACATTTAACAGCAGTACTAAATTTATCAACAATACTACCACAATAAGAATTAAAATTATCATCAATTGTAATTTCACTTTCTAATTGCCATATATCATCATAAAGCCCTAATCTATGATAATGATACATACTCTTTTCTGTTACTTCCATAATATCCCCCATTTTTTTGGCTCTATTATACCATATATAAGATATTCTAGCAACTTAAGATGGAAAAACTGACAATAATTAATTACTATCAGTTTCTTCATCTTCATAATGAGGAGTGGCATCTGTTGTTTCTAACTTTACACATTCATCATCTCTTAACGTATAACCATTTGTACATTGATATTCAACTGTAGGTGCTACAACACTATTTAAAATACATTTACTACCTTCTAGGGTATAACCTGTATCACAATGATAACCATAAGAAGCATCAACTGATACTGTTCTTGTACAAATATTATCACTTAAAGTATAACCTGTATCGCAGGTATATGTAACTTCTGGAACTATTGCAGATGTTTTAGCACATTGATTACCATATAAATCATAGCCTGAAGGACATTGATAATTTAAAGTAGCGGCTACTGTTGTCGTTATAACACAAGTAGAGCCACTTATTGTACCTTTCTCACAGTATTTTGTTGTAGTAGGTGTATAATATTTATGACATTTTCTATCACTATAACTATACTGATAACCACTATCACAACTATAATAAGGATAAAACCAACTAATTGTAGCATCAGCGGTAATATGACAAGTATTATCGCTTAAAGTTCCTCCATCTGGGCAAGTAGTCCTTGTTTTTAAATATGTACTGTTACTTTCAGTTTTAGTACATGTCGTTCCACTTAAGGTATAACCAGTAGGACAACTATAACTTGTAGTAGCACTTTGATAGTCGAGACTGATACATTTATTATCATATAAAGTATAGCCACTAGGACAATTAGAACTAACAACAGGTTCTTTAGTATCTTGAATCTGACATTCTTCACCATTTAAGGTATAACCAGTACTGCAATAATAACCATTTTCAGCATCTTTTTCGTCAGTTTTAACACACATTTCTTCTTCAAGTTCATAACCATCTTCACAACTTAAATTAGGTGTTGCCTCAGTTGTTTCTACTATCTTTTCACATTGATCTCCATTCAAGGTATAATCTTCTTCACAAGTATAATATCCTTTTACACATTCACTATTTTTTACAATATATCCTTCTTCACAAGTTATCTCTTCCTTATTACAAGCGACTAAAAGAAGAATGATAATTATAATAAGTATTATTATCCCTAATATTATCTTTATTTTAGATTTATATTTACTTAGTTTATTTTTATTGTAATTAAATAGATACTTAAGAGAATGTTTCTCTTTATCTTCAAGTTTTTTCATTTCTTGAATACTAACAGTTTTATCATAACTTGAACCTTCTTTAATCTTAGTAATTCCTGCAATTTCAAAGTGAACTTGCTTTAAGTCTTTTCCTAACTCAGTTGGACTTTGATAACGATCATCTATATTAAAAGCACACATTTTATTTATTATATTCATTATTTTAGGATTTAGATTATTTATTTTAGGAAGAGCTTTACCACTCATTCTTTTCTTTAGGGCTTCTACTTCGTTAGTTTTATTATCTACAAAAGGTAATTTTTCATTTAATAGTTTATACATTACTAATCCTAAAGAATATATATCACTTGTAAAATTTGCTTTTTGTTGTTTATATATTTCTGGTGATACATAATTATAGGTACCAACAAAATCTTCTTTTTTACTATCTAGTAAGGTAGCACTTCCAAAATCTCCTAATTTAAAATTACCATCTGTGCCCTTATATATATTACTTGGTTTTATATCACGATGTATTATTTTCAAATCTTGACAAGCTTCTAAAGCTTGAGTAATATCTATTCCCATCTTTAGAACTTCTTTAGGACTAATTTTAACTCTATTAAAATATTTTTCAATATCTTCGGCTAATTCCATATAGATATAGCAATCTATTTCGTCTTTATTTAGTGAAGTTTCTTTATAGGAATTCAAATAATTGATGATATATTTATTACCATTGAATTTTTGCATGAATGTAACTTCTTTTTTTAAGTTATTTACTATTGTTTCTGTTTCTTTATCTGATTTTTTTAATGATATATGCTTTACAGCACAGTACAAAGGAATACCATCTACTTTTTTATATGCTTTGTATACTTCAGCATTATTCCCTTGCCCTATTTTTTCTACTACTTCCCAATTATTTAATAGATTCTTTTTCATTTTACTTACTTCTTTCTAATTGATATTTTAAAATAAAGAAACATATAAACAATAATATTATCATCATTAGAATAATTATTCCTATATCTTTTGAAAGGTGCTCAATAGTAAAAGTATAGAAACTTTCTTCCTCTCTAATATAAGTAGGTATTATTTGTTGAATAGAGTCTGTTAGATTATTTAAATTATTAATTGTTCCAAAGGCTTCTACTGAGAAACGGCATAAGATAAGATAAGAAATCTTTTCAACTGTTCCTTCTAGAGGGAATAACATACCTGAAAATAATAATTGTGGTACTAATAATAAAGGTGCAAAGCTCATCGCTACGCTTGAGTTTTTTGATAGACAGGAAGTAACTAAGCCTATAGCAGAAGCTGAAATAATGGTTGCAAAACATGATATAACCATCTCTAGATACCAGGAAGTAATTACTCCTTCTTTAGGTACTTCTATTAATAGAGAAAAGGTTGTTACTAAAAGAAAAGCTTGAATGAGACCTAAAAGACATTGAATAACTACTTTAGATGATAAATAGGCACTTAGTTTTAGATTAGCCATATATTCTTTTTGTAATATTACTCTTTCTTTACATATTTCTTGGATAGAGTTTAATAAACCTAACCAAATTGAAGCACTAGCCATAGCGAATAAAAAAGTTTTCGCTTCATCATATGATTGAAATAAATCTGTGCTTACAACTAATGATAACAAATAGGCAATTACAGGGGCTTGGGCAATCATTAGGATTAGTTGTTGTTTATTATTTATAATAGTCTTAGCATATCTTTTTGATAGGGTTGTAAATTGTTTGATGAAAGACTTTTTATTTTTCTTTTGAGATATTTTTGATGATTCTTGTTTACTTACTTTGTCTTTATAAATAGAATTATTGAAATGATTATACCATTTATCAGTGTCTTTACTAAGTAAGTTATATATATCAACAAAATCATTGACACCAAAAAAATTTAAGGAATCTTGGTGTGATCCTGAAAAACATAATTTACCATTTAGACCAAAGAAAGCAATCTTATCACACAAGTGAAGATTAAGGGTTGTATGGGTAACTAAAATTATTGTTTTACCACTATCAGCCATCTTACGTAATGTTTCCATTATGCTTCTTTCTGTACCGGGATCTAATCCACTTGTAGGTTCATCTAAAAAGAATAATTTAGGATCTGCTATTAATTCAACAGCAATACTTGCTCGTTTTCTTTGACCTCCTGATAAGTTTTTAATTATAACATCTTCTTTACCTGTTAGTTCTACTATTTTTAAAACTGTTTTTATTCTATCTTTCTTTTCTTTTATAGTAGCATCATCTGGCATTCTTAAATTAGCAGCATACTTTAACATATCTTTTAATGTTAAATCATTAAAAACAATATCTTGTTGAGGTACATAGCCTATTATATTTTTTAAGACAGCATAATTACTAATTAGGTCATTACCATTTATATATACAGAACCACTTGTAGGCTTTGATACTCCACTTATACAGTTCATAAAAGTACTTTTTCCAGTTCCACTACCTCCTACAAAGGCTACAAATTGACCTGGTTTTATAGAGATATTAACATGTTCTGATATATTTTTCTTTTTACCCTTAACTTTGACAGTTTTTACAACATCAACAGCATCTAAAGTAACACCATAGTCGGATACTTGATATAATAAACAGTTCTTATTTACAATTAACTTAGCATTGGCAATTAGTATAACATCTCTATCTTTTAGAGGGCATTCCCCTCTTAATAGAGAACCATTAACGATAATACCATTAGTACTGTTATTATCTTTAATTATAAACTTATGGTTTTTATTTATAACTTCGGCATGTTTTAAAGAAACTGAGATGTGGTTAATTATAATATCGGAGCTTTGATCACGTCCTATTGTAATTATAGATTTATTATTCATATCAATTTGTTGCCAATCATTTACAACAGAAGAAGTGGATATAATTAATATTACACCTTTCATTAATGGCTCTATAGGATCATCTATTTTAATAGAATCTCCATCATGTAAAATAGACTCTTTGACTTTATCATTATTTAAGAATATCCCATTAGTACTATTATTATCTTTTATTGTTAGTTCTTCATCAATTATTTCAAAATAACCATGATTAAATGATACAAGTGGTGATGATAAAATAATATCATTATCCATACTTCTACCAAAACTGATTTTATCCTTATTAAATTCAGTTAAGTCAATATTCCTTATATTATCATTTTCAATGACAGTTACAATATATTGCTTTTTTTTAGGAGTTTCTTCTATATTTTGACTTGCAAAAGACATATTATTTATCACCTACTTGCTTTATTAATTATTTAGAAAATAGTTGTTTTATTGTATTTATGACATTTTGAAAAATATTATCAATATTTTGGGCTATTTGAGTCAATATGGAATCTGTTTCTTCAGTTACTATAATATCACTAGAATTTTTTGATACTTTACTAAGAAATTCAACAACATGACTTTTATATTCATTGGTTTTAAGACCTACAACTATAAAAGCATGGGGTTGATTTTCAACAGACCATAAAGTTGCATCTAATCCTCTATTATTAGCTTCTTCTATAACAGTTAGGCTATTAGAATATGGTACAGTAGTATCACTAGTTCCATGAATTACAAGAATAGGAACATCACTAAATTCGCGTCCTGATGAAAAGGCATCTTGATTTTTACTAAAGTTACTTTCAGTTAGACCAACTTTAATAATATTGATTAAAAAGCTTCTTATATTATCTTCACCTATAAGGCTATATAAACTTTGTGGTTGGGGTAAATTTAATATTTCAGCTAGTTTTTCTATACCCTCTGGAGTTGCTAATAATCCTTCCATAATACTTGTCATTGATGTGTAACCACAATCATCTACGAGCCCAACAACATTTTGGGTTGTTAAGTCGCGCCCTTGATCTTTTTGACTCCATAATTGTAAAGTAGTAGCACCACCTAAGGATACTCCATGTACTATTATTTCATTAACACTATAATTAGTATTTAAAAACGTTAGCCAATCCCATATGTCTAGGGACTCAACATACCCCATAGCTGTAGAACCTCCACTAGAACCAGCACCTCTTAAATCTGGAGCAAGAATATTATAACCTTGATCTAAATATATTTGCCCTATAGCATTTGCTATAGAACTACCACTCATCATATAACCATGAATTAAAACGACCCATTTATTACTTCTTTCTCCTGTACTTGTAGTAGCATAATAAATATTCCCACTTAAAGATACACGATAACTAGAACCTGAAATAGAACCAGCTGTTTCTGCAGTTATGTTTACTGTTTCATCTACTGATAGACTACTAAGTAGACTTAATTTTTCATTATTTGCAGTAGTATTATTAGTTTCAATTGTTTGTTCTTTATTAGTATTTAGATATGATACTAAAAAAGATAAACTACTAATATAAATAAATAGTATAATAATTATAAATACTGTAAAAATTGTTTTTTTGTTTAACCTTATATTCTTTTTCATAAAAATAACTCCCACCTATTATATTAGATTATATCATAAGAATAATGAGTATTTCTATATATTTTTTAAAATTTTTAGTAAAATAAAATTCCCATTTTAAAGTGGAAATTTACTCTTGTAATTATAAGTACTTGATATAGCTACTGATAGTTGTATTAGAAACTTTTCATTAACATCATTTTTAATCCTTCTTCCATATTTATCTTTGTGGGTACTATATATTTGGCATCTATTTTATGGGATATTAAATTTGTTATTACTTTCATGGCACGAGATCCATCAAACCATAATGGATTATCACTATTTTTCCTTATTTTATCAAGTGATGTAACTAGGGCATCTTTATCATAAGTATCACTCATAAATCTTGTAAGCATATATTTTTGATTATCACTTTCATATAAAGTATTATCAAGTAACTCATATTTTGCATTATTATACCAATATAGATGATTCCCTCCTGCTAATATTAATATATCTGCTTTAGTTTTTATATCCCCTATTAAGTTATCAACACAATTATAAACTTCATCAAAAGTACAAACTGGGATATCATCTTTTAGGCTACTAAACTTATTAGTAATATCAACAACGCCAAAGTCATAATACTTTTTATCAATAATTTTTCCATTTTTTACAAAGATTAATTCTATTGAACCACCACCACCAATAAAGATACAGATATTACCATCATATTTTATACTGTTATAGCAACCTAAGGCAGTGTACTTGGCTTCATTTTCTTGAGATACTACTTCAATTTCCAAATTGAATTTATCTTTTAGTTTTTTATTAATATTATCTAATTCTTTTTCACTAATATTTCTAAAAATACTACAACCATATATATGTACATCTTTAGTATCTTCTAAAGCATTTTTAATTACATCATATAACTTATCTAAATCTGAAGTTGCAATCTTATTTTCTTTTTTATAGTTTTTCTTAAATTCTATAGTTACATTTTTTTCTTTAGCTAACTTATCATTTTCATAAATATGGGTCTTAGTATTATTGCTTCCTATTTCAATTATTGCAAAACTTTTCATTACTTCTATCACCTTAAAGTAATTATACTATAAGTTTTTCTTTAAATATAGAAAAATTTCACTCTTTTTAAGTGAAATTTAATACCTAATTTGGTGCCTGTAACAGGATTTGAACCTGCACTCTATTGCTAGAAATAGATTTTGAGTCTACCGCGTCTACCAATTCCGCCATACAGGCATAACTAGATTATAGCATAAATTTCTATAATCTGTATATATTAATTTTCTTCTTTATATTTAGATTCATATAAATCTATATCATCTTCTTTATCTTTATCTT
>CAZJKS010000021.1:0-13529 GCA_964546695.1 uncultured Muribaculaceae bacterium
CGCCTTCTCAAGTGGCAGATCGGCATCGGCTTTGCAATTATTGCCATCATGGCCAAGGGCTTCGGCTGGTTAGGTTTCTAGTTCGACGGGAGCCTTTTTGTGGGGGCCTCTCTCCTGCTTTTTTGGAGGCACGCGCCATGTTCGACCCACATGCTTTATTTGATAGTCGTGATGTGGCATCGTATATCGCACAACGTTGCATCGTAGAAGGGTACGACTACAACAATACCAAAATCCAAAAGCTCTTGTATTGTGCTTACGGGGCTGTACTAGCGGCAAGGAATATCAGGCTTTGCGACGAGCGCCCCAAGGCATGGCAATACGGGCCTGTCTTCCCCAAAGTTTTCCGCATTGTTTCCAGTGGGCGTGAAATTGCCCAGTACTCATACAAAGTGCGAAACGCCTTGCCGGAAGACATAAAGAAGCTTGTTGACACCACGGTTCACATCTTTGGCAAGCACAATGCCACTGCGCTTTCAAGATGGTCGCACAAGCCTGATTCGCCTTGGGCTTATGTCACAGAACAAGACGGCTTCAACTGGAACAAGGTTATCCCCGATGATCTTATAGCAAAATATTTTGCAACGCATGTCTTGGAGGAAACGGACTATGGAAGCCGCTATGAGCGAAACTGATAACGAGCGCACAGGGGAGCTTGCGGAAGAGCTGCGCCTGACACGCATCGAACTGACCAAAACGTGCGCCGCAATGGAGGCGCTGACAAAAGCCTTGGAGCGGAAGAGTCCGAAGGTCGAGCAGCATTTACCGCCGAGACCGCCCGAGCAAGAGCCGCATTCCCCGACGGAATATTGGGACGGCGGTGGCTCCATCATGGACGACTTCCGCCAGCTCAAGAAATTCCTTGCGCGCTTGTGGAGGCGCAAACCCACACCCGAACACGAAGCATCGCCCACGTACACCCCATCGCCCGGATGCAGACCTCTCCCGAAGCGCCCGAACAGTGGAGGGCCTTTTGGGATGGATTATGGATGTTAGACGTGGTGGCAATTCACCCCACAGCCGCAGGTCAGGAGGAGCCATGAGCGATACCAAAGAAAGCAGCCTTGAGATCGAATGGTATATCAAGCGAGCAGATAAGTTGCTTGACCTGTCTTGGGACGAGTACAAGCAGGTGACGTTTGACCGCCACCGCATTCAGCACGCAATTCTGCGCAATTATCTCTGGCTTGCGACTGTCGTTTTCAGCGCCGAATGCGTGGGCTTTTCTCACATCTTTGACGGTGTTGTGTGGTTTGGCTTGTCTTTCAATGTCAACCAGATATTCAACGTTTTTGCAGGATTATCGGTCGCCATTTCATTCCTGACAATTGCCCTTGGAATCGATTCCATGCGCGGAGAACTTCCGGGGATTGACCAGCCTTTCCGCGAATGGGATGCAATTCATTTTGCCGGGACTGCATGGAAGGAGGCAGAGGGCGAATTAGCCAAGGGTATCATGCACCTTGATCTGCTCGAACACTTAAACAAGTCCATCAATCACAACAAAGGATTAGCCATGAGAAAAGGCAAAAGGCTAAGATGTATGTCATACATGCTCCTTGCGTCTCTTGGCTCCGGATTGTGTGCCATGATGAGTGCCATATTCTAGGCAACTGGCCGGAAAAGGAGGTGATACATGTGAGCGATAAGGAAAAGGCGGGGAAGCCTAGTCCGCCTCCACCGCCAAAACCATCGGGGCCGCCTCAATCGCCAAGGCCGCCCGAGCAAAAGCCGTCTTCTCCAACGCAAATCTTTGAAGAAGCCCAAAAGCGCAAATAGCTAACGCACTTCAAAGATTCGCCGACATCTCTGAAAACGTCAAGCCCCTGGCACAAGTCCGGGGGCTTTTGCGCGTCCCCGTGCATCTGGCGCCGTTGTCACTCCTATTGCCCACCGCAGGCAAGCCCGGCCGCATCAGTCTGTCTCTGGCCCAAGGAACTTGATGACTTCCGGGATGGTTCGAATTGTCCTCCTGCGCTCCCGAATGATTCGCTTCGTGGTGACCAGGCGAACTTTAATGTAGTCGCCATGCGCAAAGGCATATTTCCTGTTTCCGACATCGGTCAGGAACTGTTCGTCCGTTATGGACGCTTCAAATTCAATTCCGTTTTCCGGGTCATAAAATCGCCACGGGCCTTGTTTCCCGTCGTTCTGGGAAGCACGAATTTCAAGGACGTACTCACCTTCAACTTCTTCAAAGTAGTCGCCTTGGGCAGGTTGAAGGAAGGTATGGTCTCTCGGTTCGATTGTCTCTCGATAGCCAGACCCAGTTTCAATACACAGGCTTGTGCTCCCTTTATGGAGCTCATCGGCAAGCTTCCCAACTATTGTGCTCAATGGGACGGACTTGCTTATGTCTCCAACAAGGTTGTTAACAGTGATGCTGCCGCCTTTTACATTAACGATCTGTATCATTCCATCCCCTGCTGGCGTTGCCTGCCTTTGTGGCTCGCCTCCGAGGAATTTTTTCAGGGTGAAAAGCTGTACCATGCAGTCGAGAATATCCTTTCCCAGTGGCAGGACGCCGCCGATTATATCGACAACAATGTGTGCCCCCAAGGAGCCTTTCTCAAAGTCGCCCTTAACCTTGACGGCAACTATCTGCCTTTTGCCATAGACGGCAACCGCGGTCTGTTCAACCGCCTGATTGAAAAGCAGAAGACTGTTTGCGAGGCAGGCCACGTCCATCTCATGCTCGACAATGTCTGGCCCATCAAAACGCAAGTAGCAAACTGACCTGTTCATCACCCCCTCCCTTATTGGCGTATTCCGACAATAGCTTGTCACCCAGCCAAAGTCACGTGCAGCCCCTGGCACAAGTCCGGGGGCTTTTTTTACGCCCTGGAAACGGCCACCGTGCGAAGTGGAGACGGGGGAGAGAAAACTTTTGCGAAAGTTTGACCAAAAGGCCACAAGTCGCTTGACAAAAGTATGACCTTTAAGCCATAACCACCCTTACCGGCGCATCGCACCGGTCAAATCAAGCCGCCGCCGGCTCCTCCTCAAGGGGATACCGACAGGGACGTTTCACCACCATGCCGGTGGCGGTTTACAGCAATGTCGCTGCTGGCCCCTTTTTGGATAGGTCCAGGGAACATTGGCAGAGTCCGGCCGGTGGCGACAGCTATTTGGAGATGAGAAATGATAAATGTGAATGCCGCTCCATACGCGCTCCGCATCCGTCTCACGTCCCTTTACGGGGCGTGGGGCGGCCACGTGTAGCAACAGGCTTTTGCCTGCATACAATTAGCGCGAAGAGGCCCCTAGAGCTCAGGCGTTGTACCCGGCAGAACCGGCAATGCGTTTGGGTGCGGGGAGGAGCATACACGAGCAGGAGCGAATTTCGGACTCTCTCGTGAAACTAGTTTTTTTGACAAGGCCGGTGTAGTGCTAGTCCACTATCTTTCCCTCCCGGAGGACCGGCAATGGCATACGCAATTTCATTTGAGCTGGATACAGCACAACTCCAGCTGCTGTATCCTAACAAGGCCTCGTGGCAGTCTGCCTACGCGGATATCAAGAAGTTCCTGCAGGGCTGCGGTTTTGAATGGCAGCAGGGTTCCGTGTATTTTGGCCGCGACATGGATGCTGTGAGGTGCGTTCTGGCTGCCCAGAAGCTGAGCCAGAAGTTCGAGTGGTTCAAGCCTTGTGTGCGGGACATCCGCATGCTTCGCATTGAAGAACTTAACGACCTTATGCCTGCTCTGTGATGGTTCAAATTAGCAACATGGTGCCAGTTTCAAAGCCCTCTTCGGAGGGCCTTTTTATTCCCACGTGAGGCGCAACCAGTGACCGAAGAACAATACCTGGAAAAGCTTGAAGTCCTTTTGAAGGCAGCCCAGGACGAATACAAGCAGATTACCTATGATCGCAGGGCTGTGCAGCATGGCATTTTGAAAAACTATATGTGGCTGTCCACGGTCCTGTTTGGCACCCAGACGGCAATTCTGTTCACGGTCAAGGCAGGTGATGCAGCTTTTCTGGCGCTGGTGCCAACTTTCTGGTTTTTGTTTCTCATTGCCCTGGCAATAGTCATTTCCTGCGCAACTTTTATCTTTGCCGTGGATACGTTGAGAGGGCGGGGAGAAGTGAGGTTCCCATACCTGGCAACATTTGATTATTATCGGCAATACGTCCACCGTGAATTTACTGGGGCTGGCCGGCCGGATAATGGCCAGCCTATTGCTTTTCATGAGCTGTACGGCCTCATGATCAACGACCTTCAATATGCCATTGAAGGGAACAGGAAGACCGCCGGCGAAATAGGTATCAAGCTCCGTCGTATGGCATGGCTGATGATTGGGTCAATTGCTGCTACCATCGCGGCCGTATTTGTGGCAGCCTTCTAGCTGTGCCGTTGTCCAACACTGTAAAAAGTCAATAAACACAGCCATATTGGCGAATCACACAGATGGGAATCTTGGGTGAAGCAGCCAGCAATATGACCGCATAGAACCCCGAAGGGGTAGGGTTTCGCGCCCGGATCGGAATGTCTCAAAGCGCGGCCGGATCCTATCCGACTTCTCTCCACTGTTCACGTGACCTAGGGCGGTAGCTAACCGGCGCCGCAGCCCGTGCAGGCTCGTCGAGGCTGATTGTCATGGTGCGCGACGGAAGTGGTGGACTCCATCGTTGACAACAAGGCTACTTACGATTTAAGTAAGTGTCAACAATCGAAACCTGAAAAGCTGCCCCGGAAAGTTTTTTCGTTTATGATAGGGGGTCCGGAGGTAGCCTATGGAAAAAGATTTGGAGCAACGCTTGATCCATTACTTGCTTGAGACAGTACGCACCGAAAAGGGCCTTTCCCTTGATGAAGTGGCATCGAAAGTCTACGGGAGTGAAAGTCTGCCACAGTCTCGGCTTAAGCTGTACAGGCTTAGAAAACCAGCCGAGAACGGCAAGACGAAGAAGCTTACACTTGAAGACTACGTTGCTATCTGCAACGCGCTTGGCGTGGACCCAGTGCGCGTACTGGCAAAGAATCTAGACAAGATTTAGCCGTTACCCTAGCAGACAATTTTTTCTGGACCGCTTTTTCAGAGGCGGTCCTTTTCTTTCGCCAAAAACTTACGAAAATCGAAAATAGAGCTTGACTACTGCTTACGATTTTCGTAAGTTTGTTTCACCGCGGGCGCTCCGCCCAAAGCGGAAAAATCAACCCGCCTCACGCGAGGCAGGGAGTAGAGAAAAGGCTCCCTCTCACGAAACAGAGAGGGAGCCAGAGAGGAGATAAGATATGAGCGATTGCTACTGGGGGATGTATACCCACCCGTTTGACGAGGAGGAGCCAGACCGCAGCTGGTGGGAACAAGAGATGGCCGCTAATCCACAACCCTTCGAAGGTTGTGTCTGCGATGCAGCCACTGATCTTTATGAGGAAGGCAAAAGCAAGACAGAGGTTCTCACCTTCGAGAGGGAGTACGAGGGCCCATATTCGGAGGAATGGATTGCTCAGTATCGTTGTCCTTTCTGCGGGAAAGAGTTCAGGTTCTATACCACCGGAGAGTTCAAGGGCCACATAGCTCACGAAAGCGAGTGGTGAAAAAAACAGGGCCGCATCGACCTCCCGGACCGATGCGGCGCTGCAGTAGTGGTAAGGAGGATTTTTATATGAGCGGAGCAATCTTGTCAACCATATACGCGCCTCTCGTGTTGTTCACCTTTGTTGACGGCACCGAGATGACCGCCGTCGGTGAAGGCTATGAGTCATTTGACGCCTGCATGGTGCAGGCAGAGGCGGATGCGAAAATCATGGTCAACGAAATTGAAGGGATCGAAGGCGAGCTGGAGGCGCCGGTAATCCGGTACATTTCCATCTCCTGCGAAGCCATGGACGCGAATTCTTTCCCCGCACATTCGGGCTACATAATTTGGGAGACACGCTATGAGTAGCAGCAAGACATGGGCGCTGCTCTGGGCGCTCTTTATATCTGCCATGATTGTGGCTGGCTGCGGTCTGGCCGTGAGCTACAAGGCGTTGTCCAGGGCAGAGTTTTATGCGGCGCAATGCACGCTGCTCATGACCGAGAACGAGCGTTTGAAGGAGCGTCTGGAAAAGCCGCCAGTGACTACGGAGCACAAGCTCGTAATCTCCGTTGCTGATAGCGAGTTCGCTCCCAAGACGCTGGCCCGTGCCAACAGAAACTTACTTAATATCAAGACCTTAAGTAATGGTGACAAATTTGTTGGCCAAATCGGTTCTGATAAGTTCGATCACGCGATCTTCTCACACCCAGCGTACAGCGTGCGGGCAGGCGCCATGATTTTGAAGAACTACGAGTTGCGCCACGGCATCAACACCCTGCGGGGCATCGTGAATCGGTTCTGCACGGGCAACAATAAGCAGTACACGGCCTTTTTGAGCAAGCGTTTGGGCATTGGCCCTGATGAAAAATTCAGTATCCGTGAAAAGCTCCCGGAGCTTATCCCCGCCATGATCTACTTCGAGACGGGTGAAGAGGTGGGGGCCGAGTACACAAGCCTGATCGCAACAGTCTTGGAGTGAGACATTGGAGTAGTGCAATGAGCATTAGCATTCGCGCATCTTCCCTTTCCGACATGTTGGACTGCCCAGCCAGATGGGAAGCGAAATTTATCAACGGCAAGCGCCTCCCTTCTGGCCCCGAAGCGGTTCTTGGACATGCCGTGCACGCTGGCACCGCGGTATTTGACGAAAGCGAGATGACCGGCGCGGGGCTCACTATCGACGACGCAGCCGGAGCGGTGGTGGATACGGTGCATCACCCGGAAGAAGACGTTGACTGGGCAGACACAAACCCAAGTCAGGTTGAGAAGACTGCCCTCGGGCTCCACGAGCTGTACTGCACAGAAATCTCCCCCAAGGTCACCTACAAGGCGGTTGAGCTTACTTGCGAGCCTCTCTCCCTGGAAGACTTGGGGATAACCCTGACCGGAACGACAGACAGAATCTACGTGGACGAGTGGGGAGATCTCGGCGTTGCTGACATCAAAACGGGCAAGGCCGTTGTGGGTACGGATGGCACCGTCAAAGCCGGCAAACACGCCGCTCAGATCGCGATCTACGAGCTTCTGGCATCAACATCACTTGGCATGCCTATTACCGCACCTGCACAGATTTTCGGGCTTCAAGCGGGAAAGACAGCCAAAGGGCGGCGCGCCGGCGTCGGCGTGATAGAAGGCGCCCGAGACATTCTTCTAGGGGATGAATACTCCCCTGGCATACTGGAAATCGTGAGCAAAATGCTTAAGGCTGGCGCCTTTTATGGCAATGCCCGGTCGATGCTTTGTTCAGAAAAATTTTGTCCCGTGTACGGCACATGCCGCTGGCGCGGGTAAGGAGAAAAGAAATGACAACTCTCACTCAGCTCAGGGCTAATGGCAATAACGCTATCGCTAATCCCCAAGACGTTCAGGCATCATTCAACACTGCTGGCGGCTTCGCAGTTCTCCAGCGCATGGGGAATTTGTTCGCACAGTCAGACCTTGTTCCGACGCAATTCAAGGGCAACCTGCCCAATTGCACAATCGCAATTGATATGGCTATGCGTCTCGGGGCAAACCCGCTTCTGGTCATGCAAAATTTATTCGTGATACAGGGCAAGCCCGCATGGAGCTCCCAGTTCCTGATTGCCACCTTCAATTCCAGCGGCAAGTATGCGTCCATCCGGTATGAGTTTGAAGGCAAAGAAGGCTCAGAGGATTGGGGGTGCAGGGCAGTTTCAACGGAGCTCAAGACGGGTGAAAAGCTTGTTGGACCGCTCATTAGCATAAAGCTCGCCAAGGCCAATGGCTGGCTCGGCAAGCCCGGCTCCAAGTGGCAGACGATGCCGGAACAGATGCTGCGTTATCGTGCGGCAGCATGGTTTATCCGTACTATCGCGCCAGAGATTGCCCTTGGCATGTCTACGGTCGAGGAGGTCCGGGAGACTATCGAGCTCGAGCAGACAGGCAGTGGCAGCTATGCCCCGCCGGCACCAGAAAATCCGATGGACAAGGTGACCGCGCACGTGGACGCCACCCCCGCCCGCAGGCGCACGCGCAAGGCCAGAGTCGAGGAGGCTCCAGTACAGGCACCCGCACCAGCGCCCGAGCCTGTGGAGGAGGCCGTAGAAGTCCAGGAGGAGGCGCCGGCTGCACCAGAACAAGAGGCCGCCCCAGCTCAGCCAGCGCAAGAGGAAGACATGTCTGAGCTGATTAAAAAATTCTACGGGCACTGCGTCAAGGCAAGGTTGTCCTGGGCCTGCCTTGTGGAATGCTATCGCAAGACCGTCAAGGACGTGCCTGTGGACGAGGCAAAAGCAGCCATGGCGAATCCGACCGTGTTTGCCACAGTAGCGACCCGGTACCGCGAAAACCCGGAAGTCTACCCGGGAGAGATTTTGTAAAAAATTTGGTTGGAATTCCCCTCTGGGGATCTCCTGTCCCTCTGTGTCGCGGATATGTGCCCTCTCCTTGCGCGGCACAGGGGGACTACAAGGAGCTGCAAATGACAAAGTTATCATCAGATCTGCACAAGTGTGCACACAGGGCTGTGCGTTTACGCAACCTGCTCCATTACATGATGGAAAGGGCAATGTCGCGTACAGGCACAGCCTCCGGGGGCTACCAGATTACAGCGGACGAGATGGATACGATTTACGATCTGCTCTGTCTGCTGGGTGAGGATATCCCGCGTCTTGCCGCCCACGCGGCTGCACTTGACCGCTGTGCAGACAGATTGCGGACAGGGATGGCCGGGGAACAGGATGAGTCCCCCGCCATTTTTCAGGAGGTCCAGATGTCCATGTTTGCCCCCGGCCTTGCCTCCGCACTGGCAGGCTACGGCACCGGCTGGTGGGGCAACGGGAACATAGCGCCCGAAGACCGCAAAAAGTTGGAGTATGCCAGTGACAAGTGACTATCGCCATTTAAGCATGACCGTTGGCCCAATACACTCTGGAATCTGGGAGCATGTCAGCGACGTGCCGGGCAGTCAGGAAGAGGCCGCTGCCTATATCGAACACTATCTGCACAAGCTGACACGTGAAGAAATTCCGATTGAGTGTGAATGCCAGGACGGCAGGGTTTATAAGCATTACATGCCGCTGAAACAGTTCTGCATGGCTATTCTTGGTGCTTTAGACAAGGAGAACAGCGAAGATGATGAGTGATTCATACGGCCATATGGAGGTGAAAAACCCGTGTTTCAGAATTGGCCTTGCCGGGAACAACGTGGACTCTGATAAAGCCGCGGCAAGGCTGATCGAGGAACACCTGCACCACATGATGAAGGAGAGCATCAGCGTGGATTGCGTAACACCAACGGGCTCCGTCTTCACGCACCACATCCCGCTGGAGCGCTTCTGTAAGCTAATCCTTGAGAACTTGCAGAGGGAGAAGAAATGAGGGGCCAGAAGACGAAGATCGTGAATTTGACGCCGAATCCCATCACGATCTTTTCGCATCGTGATGTGAAGCTGCATAAGCGAACATCCTACTGCCTGAAGGACCAGTATGCGCGCCCCAAGGCAGTGTATGAGCCAGAAGGGCTTGCATGGGCGACGGTATCAATCAAGCAGATGTACAAGGTGGACGGCGTTCCGGTCGTAAAGACTATCTACGGCCCCCCGGTGGGACTCCCGGAGCCACAGCCGGACACCATCTATCTGGTGAGCTACATCGTAGGCCTCGCGGCCCGTCAATCTGGCCGGACAACGGATGACTTGCTCATCACGGACGGGATGGTCCGTGATAATGCCGGGAACATCATTGGCTGCATAGCTTTCCGCAAGTGCGGAGGAGAATGAGTGAAACCTCTCAAAGACAATTGCCGGCCCAAGTACTTCCGGGGCCGGCTTAACCTGATAGAGCGGATTTTGGAGCTTCAGGGGATGCTCTCACCCGAAAGTGCGGACAAGCTGCAGGACAAGCTCACCCTTGTCCGCGGATTGAAAAGAAGGGGCTATTCAACCCTGACGCTGGTCTGCCTCGGCGGCCAGATCACCTACTATCAGGATCTGGAAAAAGCTGTGCTGCATCAGGAGCAGGTATGCGCCTGTGATGCAGCACAGCAGTATGAAGCATGGGAGACCATACACTGGATTTCCTGCAAGGAACTTCCCGCTGTCGATCTGGCCGGGCGGACAATTTATGAGACGCCGTTCGGGGTCCAGTTCACCGTGGATATCCAGCCCGGTTCACCGGAGCACTTTGGCGCCGTCAACGTGCTGCCACCGTACTTTGGCGACATGTGAGAAAGGAGACTGTAATGACTAATAAAGAAATGGCTAAGCTTCTTCGTGAGATCTTGCTCTCTACAGCTAATGTGGCTGTTCCGGCTGTCAAAATGGAGGCCTTTATCAGAGCCATGTCCGTAAACCTTGCCGAACAGCTGGCGCAGCGAGGCGAGGTGGCCTTGTCAGGTTTTGGCAGCTTCAAAGTGAGGCAGCGTGCCGAGCGCAATTACCACAATCCGAAAACAGGCGAATCAATAACCGCGCCTGCAAGAAAATCCGTTTCCTTTACGGCCAGCAGGGCTGTACGGGAGCGGATTAATCAGTGATTTGCCGTTCGGCCAGGGGCTCCGGCAACGGGGCCTCTGTCATTTACGCAACAACGGAGAATTCAATCATGGAAGAAGTTTGGCGGCCTGTCGCTGGTTTTGAGGGCTATGAATGGCGTTACGCTGATTCACCCGAGGAGGAACAGCCATGACAGATCAATCACCACCCTCCGACCTTCTGGCGCGCCTCCGTGCAATCGAAGAACGCCGCATGAAGCTGGCCAAACAACTGGCGGAGCTTGACGGTGAACGCATGCAGCTGCTCGGCGTCTCAACCATGACTAGGAAGCCGCCGCGACAGATGCTATCAAGGGAAGCTGCGGAACGGCTCATTAGAAATGGAGGCACGTCTAAATGAGCCTGTCACAACGCAAAGACGGCCGCTGGTGTGTAAAATTCAAGGACGCCGACGGCCGCTGGCGCCAAAGAGCCTTCAAGGATGAAGCCGAGGCGCGGAGGTTTGATGATGAAATGTCTTACGAGGCGCAGGCCGCCACCCCGATGACCTTGCGCGAGTGCGTGACTGCCTACGTACTCGCGCATCCGGATCTGTCAGAAAGGTCCCGTCAGCGATACTCGTTTTTGGTGAACGGATACGATCGCAAGCAGGACGGGAAACATACGGATGGCCCGGCCGAATTCATCGCGGACAAGTACTGCAAGGACCTTGACCGCCGTGACCTTGAAAACGTCCGGGCCGCCATGGTGCAGCGAGGCAACAAGGCGTTGTCAATCAACATATATATATACTGCCTTCGTGCTGCCTTGAATTGGGCTGCCAGTGAGGACCTGATCCCTGACAATCCGTGGAGAAAATACCGGAGCTTGCCTGTAGGGCGCAAGCTGCACCGTGATGGCACGCTGGAAGACTTCTGCAAGGTCTACAATGCCCTGCCCGCATGGGCGCAATGGGCGTGCCGTACCAGCATGGCCTTGTGCCTGCGTCCTGGCAAGGCCGAGCTCTGCGCATTGACCTGGGACGCATTCAACTGGCAGGCGCGCAGCGTAACCGTATTCATGCCCAAAGTTGGTGCAGACAAGGTAGTATATCCGCCGGAACCCTACCTTGCCGAGGCGTGGGAACGATATCAAGCGCCGCGTAAGCATAATTATGTATGTTCTGGAGTCCGTGGCGGCCGTATGAGCTATGCTTCTTTTGCGAAGCACTGGGCCCGCGCTCGTCGGGCTGCGACCGTAACCTTGCCCCCCTACGCCATGCGTCACATAGCAGCCAGCATGATGCTAGCCGGCGGTGCAGACATGGCAGCGGTAGCAGCTCAGCTAGGGCATTCCAACATTGCCACCACCGCAGGTTTCTATACGCATGCGGTAGCCAGCGCGCAGCGTCGGGCTGCGACCGTCAACCCAATGGTGCATTTGGTGCAGGATGGTGCGGGAAATGAGAGCAAAAGCGGCCAGTAGAGCCAAAATTGCGCAAAAGATCGCGCCAGCTTTACTAAAATAACTTGCTCAATAATAACAACCCTATGCAAGATGTCTGCACCAAGTGCATTTGGTGCAGGGTAAAATTTGGGCCGTTCCGCTGGTTCAATTTCGATTAGATGATGCACACGAAACGAACGGGTAGTCCCGAAGGACAGGCGCGGTACAGCTGTTGTCTGCGTCCTGCTCGCGTGCTAGTGGATAGACGAAGGCTACTTTTCAGGAGGCAAATTCTATGGTCGCCCCAAAGAGCTCCACTTTTCGAAGTTTTTTCGCTTTGTTGGTAAAGGTTAATAATCAGAGCCTGAAATTCTGAACATTCTCCTCTTAAAGAATTAGCATCCAAGTCGGGAGTGCTGAAATGGCATCAAATCAGTTGTATGATATACTAGATAAAAGCGCATATGAACTAGAAAAGTTTCTAAAAGCAGATGTATTTCAGTATATAGGCCCTATTGATCGTCGATATAAACGTAGTTTTGTTAGCGAAACTGAACGACTTGCCAAAATTAAAAGACATGACAAGTTATACTTTCTCATCACGACAGATGGCGGGTCTGTTGAGATGACTGAAGTAATGGTTCGCATTATGCGCCATTTTTACTCAGAAGTATATTTTGTCGTCCCTGATTATGCTTTCTCTGCCGGGACAATTCTATGTATGTCTGGCGACAAAATTTATATGAATTACTATTCTTCACTAGGACCAATAGACCCGCAAGTAATTGCAAATGGCAAACTCGTATCTTATCAAGGATATATTGATCAATTTGAAATCTTAAAAGAAAAATCTAAAAATGGCACCATAACATTAATTGAGGCGCAAATGGCGCTCAATTTAAACCTTGCAGATCTAAATCATTGCATACAATCAAGAAACTTAACTGTAACATTATTAAAAGATTGGCTAGTTAATTACAAGTTTCGGAACTGGATTACGCATAAAAAAACAAACGAACCAGTAACAGAACAAGAAAAAAAAGACAGAGCTGAAGAAATCGCAAACAAATTAGGCGATAACAGTTTATGGCATTCTCATGGAAGACATATAGGAATTGATACACTGCGAAACGACCTAAGCCTTATCATTGAAGACCTTGGCGACAGCCCAAAGCTTCAAAAGAAAGTTAATGACTATTATGCCTTTGCAGTTGATGTAAAGTCCCAGGCTAATATGCCAATTTTTATGCATCACCGGAGGTTAAAAAAATGATTGGAATTGAAAATGTTGAAAAGACACGTGAATTGTTACAACAAAAACTTGATTCATCTAATTTTGCGTCCAAGCATCATGCAAAAATAATGCAACAATTGAACGATATGGGATTTACGCCAAACCCAATACAAAAAATCGTAGTAGCCGAAGAATTGTATCAAGATTTGTCAACACAATTTGAAAAAAAAACTGACAATCAGACACAACGACACAATTTCAGTTAAGACAACATCAGACACATGTAACAAACGCGTAGCGGCATAATACAAAAACACCGCCCCCGGCTCTCTCCGGGGGCTTTTTGCATCCCGAGAAGGCCGAATTGTCAGCGCCCTGTCTGCGTGG